>JBDHYV010000032.1:0-14795 GCA_039811545.1 Bacteroidales bacterium
AGTGCAAAGATAAATTTTGTTTCTTTGCAAAACAAGAAATAAGGAAAAAATAATTTCATGATACATAAGTCGGGCTATGTCAACATTATAGGAAATCCAAACGTTGGCAAATCAACATTGATGAATGTGCTGGTTGGCGAAAAACTCTCCATCATCACCTCGAAAGCACAAACAACACGACATCGCATTCTGGGAATTGTGAACGATGACGATTTTCAGATTATTTTTTCCGACCTCCCTGGAATCATTCACGCACCGGCCTATAAAATGCACGAGTTGATGAATAGCCATATCAACACTGCCCTGATTGATGCCGATCTGATCCTCTATGTGGTGGATGTAACTGAAAAAGCAGATCATCAGCCCAATATACAACGCCTTAAAGAGGCTGGAGTTCCGGTATTTGTTCTTTTAAACAAAGTGGATCTCTCTACCCAGACCGTGATTGCCGAAATGATTATGGAATGGAATGCGCTATTGCCCGAAGCTTGGGTTTTACCTATTTCGGCAGCGCATCAGTTTAATACAGAGGGTCTTATGCAACGTATCGTAGAAGTACTACCCGAATCGCCTCCGTATTTTCCGAAAGATGAACTGACGGATAAATCTATGCGCTTTTTTGTTTCGGAAATTATTCGTGAAAAAATCCTCCTCCACTACAAACAAGAGATACCTTATTCGGTTGAGGTGGCCATTGATGCCTACGAAGAAAGTGAAAAATTAGTGCGAATCAGCACACTGATCTATGTCGCCCGTGAATCGCAAAAAGCCATTATCATCGGAAAAAACGGTGCAGCCATCAAAAGGGTAGGAACAGAGGCACGGTTGGATATGGAGGATTTTATCGGAAAGAAAGTGTTTCTTCAAATCAACGTGAAAGTGCTCAAAGATTGGCGCGATAGCGAAACCCAGTTGAAACGCTTTGGCTATGACGAAAACTAACAAAACAAAACAATAAAATCGAAATTGATGGCAAGTATTATTGCAATAGTTGGAAGACCAAATGTTGGGAAATCCACATTGTTTAACCGTTTAGTGAAGTCGCGTCAAGCAATAGTGGAAGAAACAGCCGGCGTTACGCGCGACCGCCATTATGGGGTGAGCGACTGGAATGGAAAATCGTTTCACTTGATTGATACCGGCGGATATGTGGTTGGCTCCGATGATGCCTTTGAATCTGAAATCCGTAAACAGGCAGCCTTAGCGATGGAAGAAGCTGATGTTATCCTATTTGTGGTGGACGCAGTTGAGGGGATGAGCGTGCTCGATGAGGAAGTGGCAAACCTGTTGCGACAATCCAAACGAAAGGTGTATGTTGTTGCAAATAAGGTAGATAATTTCGATCGCAACGTGTTGGCTCAGGAGTTCTATGCACTCGGTCTGGGCGAGGTTTATCCTGTGTCGGCCATTAACGGCACCGGCACCGGCGACCTGCTTGATGAGGTGATGCAACACGTTTCGGACGAGGGTGTGCAGGATGATGCCGGTGTTCCGCGGTTTACCGTTGCCGGACGACCCAATGTGGGCAAGTCATCGCTCATCAATGCGTTCCTTGGCGAAGAGCGAAACATCGTTACACCGGTGGCCGGCACAACACGCGATGCCGTACACACCCGCTTCAATGCTTTCAACATGGATTTTATCTTGGTGGATACGGCAGGAATAAGGAAAAAAACCAAAGTTTTTGAAAACATTGAATTCTATTCGGTAATGCGCTCCATCCGCGCCATCGAAGATAGCGATGTGGTACTCCTGCTCCTTGATGCCACACAGGGGTTTGAATCGCAGGATATGAACATCATGCGCCTAGCCGTAAAAAATCGTAAAGGATTGGTCATTGTCGTAAATAAATGGGATTTGATCGAAAAGGACTCAAACACCCATCTGGCGTTTGAGAGGTTGATCAAAGATAGAATGTCACCCTTTGTGGATGTGCCCATTGTGTTCACTTCGGTTATTAATAAACAGCGGATATTCAAAACGTTAGAGCTTGCACATCAGGTGTATGAGAACCGTAAACGACAGATTTCAACCGCGCGGCTCAACGAACTTCTTTTACCCATTATTCAGGCGTTTCCACCTCCAACGGCCTCCCGTGGTCATTTTATCAAAATCAAATATATCACCCAGTTGAAGACAGCAACTCCGCAGTTCGTTTTTTTCTGCAATTTCCCAAGCGATGTGAAAGAGTCATACAGCCGTTTTCTCGAAAATAAAATCAGAGAAAATTTTGATTTCACGGGTGTGCCGATTCAGTTATATTTCAGACAGAAATGAGCGAGACGGTCAGAATTGACAAATACCTTTGGGCGTCAAGGCTTTTCAAAACCCGAACCCTGGCCGGTGAGGCTTGCAGAGGCGGCAAGGTGAAAATTGAAGGAAAAGCCATCAAACCCTCGCGTGAGGTGAAGGAGGGCGATGTGTTTACAGTACAGCTTGCAGGGATAACAAAAACCATTCAGGTTAAAATGGCTGCAACCAACCGCGTTTCGGCCAAATTAGTTGAGGCACTGCTCGACGACCTCACACCTGCCGAAGAATATGAGCGTCTCGAACTGTTGAAGGAATTTAAAGCCGAACATCGGCAGCGCGGAACAGGAAGGCCAACAAAAAAGGAACGACGCAATCTCGATGAGTTTAAAGGTGATGCTCCAAAAGTTTAATCACTCAGAATAAGTTATGTGCCCGAAATTCAGACATCTACGTGTTGTCGCACTTTTCTTTATCTCAATGTTCTGGCTGATGAGCTATGGCCAACTTCGTGTCGCGGAGCAGGGTTTTGTCATTGGTTTCTATAACGTGGAAAACCTGTTCGACACGATAAACGATCCCACAACACGCGATGACGACTTCCTGCCTGAAGCGAAGATTGGCTGGAATACAGCTAAATATTTTCACAAACTGGATAATCTGGCCCGGGTGATAGCCGTGATGGATTCCACCGGATACCCACATTTTCTAGGCCTTTCGGAAGTCGAAAACAGCCTTGTCCTCACCGATCTTACCACCCGACCACAGATCAGCAACGCTAAATTTGGGATTATTCACGTTGAAGATACTGATCCACGTGGAATAGAAGTCGCTGCGTTATATCGAAAAGATTTCTTTCAACCACTCGAAGCGCACGCATTCAGGCCTGTTACGGTGGACAAAGAACAGCGTCATATACTTT
The DNA here is from genome assembly GCA_039811545.1 of Bacteroidales bacterium. GTDB lineage: Bacteria > Bacteroidota > Bacteroidia > Bacteroidales > F082 > JALNZU01. The sequence goes on from JBDHYV010000032.1 coordinate 3,173, forward strand.
ATGTGAAAGGCATCATGGCCACAGGCGACACCCTCCATCTTTTTGTCAACCATTGGAACTCGCGCTATGGCGGCGTGGAAAAAACTAAAGATGCCCGAAACCGTTTAGCCATAACACTCAGACAAAGAACCGATTCGCTTTTCAATTTGAATCCGTATGCCAATATTGTGATTATGGGCGACTTGAACGATAATCCTACCGACGAGAGCACAACTCTTTATCTGAAAACCTTGCCCGTGGAGTCAACGGTTCATCCTGCCCAACTTTACAACCTCGCACTCGAACCTTATGGAAAGGGAGAAGGTTCTTATTATTACAATAAGTGGGATTTGTTCGACCAGATGATTGTTTCCTCCGCATTGATTCATGGCGGCAGGATTAGAGCCTCCGAACAGCAGATCATCCGGCGAGACTGGATGCTATTTCACCCAAAACAAGGTTTACCGCGTCCGAACCGTTCGAGCGGAGGCGGACGCTATTATGGCGGTTTTAGCGACCACCTACCGGTGATGGTAAGGCTTTTTCTGAATTGAAACATTACCAATTCAAGGTCATTATTGCTACATTTGCAACAGAAACAAAATGGCAGTGAATTATCTAAACCGAAACGACCGGATGGCAGCCGAACCTATCATTCAGCTTAGTAACTTATCGGTTTTTCAACGCAAAAATCTGGTGTTGACCAAAGTAAACCTGAACCTTTATAAAGGCGAGTTTGCCTATCTAATTGGGAAAACAGGAAGCGGCAAAACCAGTTTGTTGAAAACCCTCTATGGCGAGCTTCCGGTGATTGACGGAAGCGCCTGGGTTGCCGGCTTCGACCTGAAACGTATCAAACGGAAAGAAATACCCCTCTTGCGGCGAAGATTGGGCATCATCTTTCAGGATTTTCAACTCCTAGAAGATCGCTCGGTGGCCGAAAATTTGTTGTTTGTACTAAAAGCTACCGGCTGGAAGGATAAAAAACAAACTGAACAACGCATACAAGAAGTCCTGTTGCAGGTGGATTTGTTGGTGAAAGCCTACAAAATGCCGCATCAGCTTTCGGGCGGCGAACAACAACGGGTGGCCATTGCAAGGGCTTTGCTCAATCGCCCTGAAGTCATACTGGCCGATGAACCCACCGGAAATCTAGATCCTGAAACCTCCAACGGAATTCTGCGCCTACTGATGAGCATCAGCGAAAGTGGGCAAGCTGTGGTAATGGCCACACACAACTACAATCTGATTCATAAATTCCCCGCTCGAATCATCAAATGCGAAGAAGGAACATTGGTGTTTTCAACCAATCAACTCGATTAACCGGTCAACATTATGGCCGTTGTGATAGAGCATCCCAAGCTTGTGTGCACGACGCGAAATCTCTTTCTTGCTGAAACTGCGGCGCATTAGTTTTTTAATCTGTTGTTTCATCGAGAGGGCATCGTTGGCCAGAATACAAAGCTCATCCACTGCACTGCCGCTCAGCATCTTGTCATTAACTAAGCAAAATCTGCCGTTGTAAAGCGTATTTAATAGCTTGAGCTTTAAACCCGTAGCCTGAAAGGTGAGAGAAATATTCACGTGCGCATTGTTGATTAACTCAAAAAGCTCATCATCTGTCGGATTGGCTACTAAACGTACATTGGGCAGGTTTTCAATCTGTTTTTGCAGCCCTGCCGGCGGATTAAGGCCGGCAATGATCAGCGGAATATTCAGATCGTTGAAAATCTCTTCGGTGAGGTATTTGATGGCCATCTTGTTCTCGGCAACGGACAAATTGCCATGATAAAGCACATAGTCGCCCTTGCCGTTTTGCGACTTTACCTCGCGGTGTGGATGAAAAGCAGGAATGAAAACTACGTGGTCGTAGCGCGACGAAAAATACTGTTCGTCCTTCTTTGAAATGGCAATGATATGGCTGGCTCTGAGCAATATGCTCTCGAATTTTTTGAGTTTTTTGGCTTCGTTGTAATAGTAGTATTTCTTCAGAATATCGGTTTCAACCTGTGCCAGATGATGATAGTACTCATGTTCGATATTGTGTGTTCTGACAATGATATTGCGCCCGTTAAACCTGAGATCGTTCAGCGGAAGGCACGAATGAAGGCCTTCGAGCAGGATGGGATTGCGGTCGCGCAGCAGCTGAGCAATGAGCTCATCCGAGTTGCGCGAACTTACAATATAGGGAAGGCTGGTGAAAAGGTTCTTTTTAGAAATGTCGCGCTTGTAATAATGCACACTTTCACAGTATTTTTCGAGCTCGGTAGCCTGCTCTCTTCCATATTCAAAAGCATGAAGATGAATCTTTATGCCTTTGAGTGCCAGTGCTTTTAGCTTAAAAAAGACATCTATCACACCGCCGTAATTTGCAGGCCATGGCACATCGAACGAAACAATATGCAAATGTTTTTCAGCGGTATTTTTCATAAATGCGGAGGAGTTTTTCTTCTTCTTTTTCCCAACACAAATCTTGTGCGGCAAGCCTAAGGTTGGCCTTCCACCTGCTGTAAAGCGCGCTGTCGGCAAAAATACCCTTAATCGTTTCGGCAATCGAGGCCGGATTGTGGTTCGAGATGAAAGACCCAATATCATAAGCTTCGACCACATTTTTTATTTCCGGAAGTGGGCTTGCCAACACGGGAATTCCAGCATGGATATAGTCGAAAAGCTTATTGGGGAGACTGAAACGATAGTTGATATTGGTGTCTTTGTCCAAAGTCAGGCCAAGGTCGGCAAGCACTGTATAACGCATCATCTCCTGATATGGCATACGATTTTTGAACAACACACGACCCTCGAGTTTGAGGTCATCAACCATCTTTTTTAGCTCATCCACCACATCGCCTCCTCCAATGATAAGCAACAAGCAATCTGGAAGATGTTCCATGGCGCTCACCATCTCTTCGGCACCACGTTGTATGTTAATGCCCGATCCCTGAAGAACCAGCACTTTTTTGTCGTCTGGCAAGCCAGCCCAAGCCCTGTCGAAATGCTCATTGTCGAAATACGAAGGAGGGATATTGCGAACGACTTCTGTTTTGATATGGTATTTTGCCCGAAAAAGCTGTGCAATGGATTCGTTCACGGTAATCAGCGAATCGAGCCGTGGCAGAATGGCTTCTTCAATGCGTTTCCAAACCAACTGAACTGTTGGACGGTGAACAAGCTCAGGTGTTTCGGTGAAATATTCATGACTGTCGTAAACAAGATAAGACCGACGGATTCTCGACACAATAAAATTGGGCAAAAGTGTATCCAGATCGTTGGATACCAATAGATTGTGTCGGGTGAACATTAAAAGAAAAAACAACCTTAAATTGTATTCGGCGTAAAAAAGTGGCCCTTTAGAAAAAGCGAGTTTCATCCGATGAACGGTGTAGGGGCGCGAAGGCATTGGGGGTCCCGAGGGCAAAACCCGCCCAACAAGCAGCACATCGAAGCCCGACTTCTGCAAGGCAACACAGGCCTTGTGAACCCTTTGGTCTGTAACCAGGTCGTTGATAACCGAAACTATCGCTTTTTTCAAGTAGAAAGGATCAAATAGAATATATATATGATGAATTCTAAAACTCAAAAGTTGCTTGTTTTATTGTTGAAAAAATTATCTTTGAAGAAATTTTGGCACTGTGTTACATCGTAACTTTTCACTGAAATCTTTCAATTCGTTTGGGCTTGATGTGGCGGCATCCTTTTTTGTTCCTATCAACGATCTTAGCGATTTGGAATCGTTCAGGAAGTCGGAGCTGTGGCAGCGCGAACGCAAATTGGTGCTTGGCGGCGGGAGTAATACGTTGTTTCTCGATGATTATTTTGAGGGTGTGGTGTTGTGGGTGAACAACAAAGGTATCAGTCTTTCCGAGACAAGTGACGGCATGGTGCGGGTGAGTGTGGCAGCCGGCGAAGACTGGCCCAATTTTGTTCAACAGATGTTGGATCGGGGTCTTGGCGGACTCGAAAACCTAAGCCTTATACCTGGAAGGGTGGGAGCTTCGCCCATTCAGAATATTGGTGCTTACGGGGTTGAACTCAAAGACGTGTTCCATAGCCTTCTTGCCTTCGACTTGGAAACGGCTGCACTTGTTGATATTTCTGCCAAAGAATGTGACTTTGGCTATCGAAGCAGTGCCTTCAAGACGGTCTGGAAAAACCGTTTTCTCATTCTTTCGGTTGATTTTCTGTTGAGTACTAAGCCACAGCTTAAGCTGGACTATGGTGCTATCCGGGCAGAGCTTGCCCGCATGGGTGTTGACAATCCGGGCATCGGACAGGTGGGTATGGCAGTGAGCAATATTCGCCGAAGCAAGCTCCCCGACCCAGCCCAATTTGGCAATGCCGGCAGTTTCTTTAAAAACCCAGTGGTACATCAACTGGTTTTCGATGACTTGAAACAGGAATTTCCCGACATTACCGGCTATACCGATTTAAATCAGACGGTGAAACTATCAGCCGCATGGCTCATCGAACGGGCAGGATGGAAAAACCGACGCATAGGCGATGTGGGCGTGTTTCAACAGCAGGCTTTAGTGATCGTGAACCATGGCAATGCTACAGGAAGAGATATCTTTAGCTTTGCAATGGAAATCAAACACTCGGTAAAAGAGATGTTTGGCGTTGAACTTGAACCCGAAGTTAATTTTGTTTAGAAATTAACTTGTTTCTAAACAATCAGTTAGATTGCCCTTTCCAGGTTTTTAAAAGATATTTGTTGATTCGTCGGGCAATAAGAGGGCCGTTATAGATGAAACCGGTGTAAACCTGAACCAGATCGGCACCGGCATTGAGTTTTTCTAATGCGTCTTCGGGGCTCATGATGCCCCCCACGCCAATGATTGGGAATGCTTTTCCGGATTTGTGGGCCAGATAACGAATTACTTCCGTTGCACGGTCGCGTAGCGGTTGCCCGCTCAAACCGCCATTGCCAATTTCGACCACTTTGTTCTTGTCGGTTTGCAGACCATAACGCGTAATGGTAGTGTTCACAGCCACTACGCCATCAATACCGGTGGTTTTCACCATTTCGATTACTTCATCGAGTTGCTGGTTGTTTAGGTCGGGCGACACTTTCAACAGTATGGGTTTGCGCAACGGACGGCTGTTGTTGATTTGCTGCAGACGAGTTAAAATGGCGGTCAGTGCTTCTTGATCCTGAAGCTCACGTAAGTCGCTGATGTTCGGACAACTTACGTTGACTACAAAGTAATCCACAAAGTCAAAAAGTCCTTCAAAGTTTTTTACATAATCCTCAATGGCGTGGGAGTTTGGGGTAGCGGTATTTTTTCCAATATTTCCACCAATAATGGTGCGATGAGGAGCCTTGAGTTTTTGAACGGCAGCTTCTAAACCATGATTATTGAATCCCATGCGGTTGATGATGCCTTTGTCGGCCACTAATCTGAACAGCCGTGGTCTGGGGTTGCCGGGCTGGCCTTTGGGCGTTACTGTTCCAACCTCGACGTGCGAAAATCCAAGAGCCGAAAGCTCGTTGAACACCTCGGCATTCTTGTCGAAGCCGGCTGCAATGCCCACCGGATTTTGAAAAGTTATGCCAAACACACGACGCTCAAGTAAAGGATGCTTCACCGTACTCAGTACACTCATGCAGCTCCTTAAGCCCGGAATTCTAAAACCAAAACGGAGCAACCTGACAATAAAATGATGAATGTTTTCAGGGTCGAAACGAAACAAAAACGGCTGAAGAATCCGTTGGTACATCATTGGGTCAGAATCGATGTGCTTATTTATGAAGACAAGCCGTCTTCCTGCGGTTTCACTTCTGCTTCACTTTCGGCCTGGGCCTCGCTGAAGTCAAGCAAGCCCTTTTGCTGTAACAATTGGTACCATGCAAAAACCTTACGCATATCCGAAACATAGACCGATTCCACAGCATAATCAGGAACAACAAGTTCAAACTTTGATGACAGTTCGTTGTTAGCCAGTTTCTTGAGATCGAAATCAAGGGTTTGCCCGATTTTTTCACGAATGCTTTTAAAAACTTCTTTCAAAGGCCGGTCTTCGCCTGTGGTATAAATGCTGATTTCTTCCAGAATGCTCATTTTCTCATGCCCAAAAGCGGCAAAACGTTTGCCATCGAGCAGCGATTCAACCAATACATTGTTTTTTCCTTGTCCGATAACCTGAAAAAGTCCGGGTTTGCCTCCAATGGCCACGATTTTGCTTAAATCCATAGTCGAAAATTTTTGCAAAAATAATCTTTTTCGATGTTGTCAGGCATTTCGTTAGATTGGACTTTTGCTGAAGAGGAAACCATTTGGACAAAAGCCTTATTTTTGGTGGGTGTTTCTCCTAGAAGTGCTTTAAAGGATGAATTTGAAAAAGTATCTCATTGTTGTCGTTTTGATTTTCGTTGGAAGAGCTGTGTCAGGCCAGCAAATTCCGCATTTTAATTCAAAGCCCTTCTGGCTTGTGCCTTCCGACAGCCTCAACAAAGCCCGGTTGCGTTATTCGGTGGCAGGCCTAAGTTTCGGATACGGAGCGACGCTCTTGGGCCTGAATGGGTTGTGGTATAAAGGTTATCCCCGTTCATCGTTTCATTTTCTCGACGATTCCCGCGAGTGGCAGCAGGTAGATAAAGCCGGACACACGGTAACGGCCTATCTTGAAGCACGTTATCTTAGTCAAATGCTCCGTTGGACTGGAATGCCCCAACGTAATGCCGCCTTGTGGGGAGGCTTTGTAGCTTTTATGGCCCAAAACACCATTGAGGTTTTTGATGGGTTTTCGGCTCAATGGGGAGCATCGCCCAGCGATGTGGTTGCCAATCTGCTCGGTGCTGCGGCGATGACAAGCCAGGAATTGCTCTGGCAGGAACAACGTATCTCAATCAAAGTAATGCCGCATTTTGTCTCCTATCCCGAAGCGGATTTGCAGAAAAGAGCCGACGATCTCTATGGCAAAACAGCAGCTCAGCGTTTTATCAAAGACTACAATGCCATCAATGTTTGGCTAAGCATAAATCCGGCTTCATTTTTTCCTCAACAGAAAAAGATACGTTGGCTGAACGTGGCTATTGGTTACGGGGCAGGAGGGATGTTTGGCGGCTATAAAAATGAGTGGTACGACCAGCAAGGGACTTACCATAACCGCGAAGATATAGTGCGGTACAGAAAAATTTATCTTTCTTTAGATGTTGATTTTCATCGTATTCCCACGCGATCGCCCTATCTTAGGATGCTGTTCGATGTCTTGAATATCCTGAAAGTGCCTGCTCCGGCCATCGAATGGAACACTAAAGGACAGCTCCTTTTTCACCCATTGCGCTAAAGTATCTTTTGCAGTGCTTGAAAATCTTGTCTCCTAACTTCTGAACCAATTTGGAAAGGAAATAAATAAGCCTATGCCGGCTCAGCAAGTATTGGCCTCATCATGGAAAGGGCTAATTTTGCCGCTTTGTTCAGATGAAGTTAGACGCAATGAGGCAAAATAGTGTTTGGAGTAGCAAGATGATCGTTAGTTTCCTGATGTTCATCGTGTTATCGGAGGTCGTTGTAGCACAGGGAGATAAATCATGGAAGCAGCGTTTTGAGGCGTATGGCTTTGTTAAAAGTGATGTTTGGGTTGACAGCCGTAAGGTGGACGGAGTGCGCGATGACCTGATTGTGTTTTATCCGAAGGAGCCTCAATTCGACATAGCAGGGAATGACCTCAATGCGGGGCTAAACGCCAATTTCAGTGCCATCAGCACCCGCCTTGGGCTCAAAATCAACGGGACGGAATTGCTCAATGCCAAAGTGATGGCCCTGATAGAAGGCGATTTTACGGGGGTTACCAATTCTGACATTAACGGATTGAGGCTGCGCCATGCCTATGTCAGGATGAACTGGGCAAATGACGAGTTGCTGCTTGGGCAATACTGGCATCCGATGTTTGTTCCGGAAGTGTTTCCCGATATTTTGTCGCTCAATACCGGCGCGCCTTTCCAGCCTTTTATCCGAAACCCCCAGCTCAGCTATCGCCATACAGCCGGAAAAATTGTGCTGACTGCTGCACTCATCATGCAACGCGACAACAGCAGCGATGGGCCGCTGGGGCGCAGCCACCTTTATATGCAGGAAGCCGGAATTCCAAACAGCCATCTTCAACTTTTCTATAAAAATGAAAAATTTGTGGTGGGTGGAGCACTCGATCATAAAATGATCAGGCCTCTCAAAGTTACTGCTTTGAACCTCGAAAACAAACAATATCTCTCTTCGCTTTCCGGTATGGCATTCTGGAAATGGAAAAACAATAAGTCGGATGTGGCCATGAAAGCTATTTTCGGACAAAATCTCACCGAACATCTGCTGCTGGGCGGCTATGCCGTAGCCTCGCGCGACCCATTGACCGGCATTGAAGCCTACACTCCGTCGAATCACCTTTTCCTTTGGGGCGGCATGCATTATGGCCAGGAGTTTCAATGGGGATTGTTTGCCGGTTATGCCAAAAATTTTGGGACTTCTTCACGAAATATTGGTCAATATTATGGCAAGGGTCTCAATATCAATCAGATGTTTCGTGTTTCGCCAGGCATCACTTGGAAATCTGGTCCGCTCAATCTGGCCTGTGAGCTGGAATGGACGGCTGCCTCATTTGGCCATCCCGATGAGTTCGGGAAGGTGAAAGAAAACAGCCTGACGCATAACGCCAGGCTGTTGCTCGGAGCTATCTATTTGTTCAACAATAAGCTGTGATAGCTTGTCATAGTTTATCCGTAAACGTGGAGATAGGTACTTTCGCTGAAAGTTTGTTTCGGCTATAGGCCGTATGCAGCGACTCTTCAGATAGTATGCCGTAGTTATGGATCAGCCAGAAAAAACCCATCATGGCAACATTGCGCGAACCTGCCATTGCCCTGAGGTCGGCCGAAACGATGTGGGCTTTGGTTTCGGGTGCCTCGAGTGTGCTGTCGAGAATCACCGTCGAGTCAATGGCATTTTTGATACGCGGCATCGCGTAGTCAAGCCCATCTTTCGACGTAATAACCATAAAATCAGGATGTGTGGATCCAGTGTAGAAAATCGGCTGGTCAGAAATGATGACTTCAGCAACTGAGAAGCCTACACCCACAGTAACCGGATAGTGTCCTTTTTTAGTTGAAAAAAGCCCAGACATCATCGCCGTGCGGGCTAAAAACTCGGCTGCCGACTGCACGCCTTCGCTGGCCGAGCCGCTGAGCAAAATGCGAACTGTTCCTTTGATGACCGGTTCAAACTCCTTTTCTACTTTGAGCTTATCGGTGATCAGACTGTTTTGATAGCCTGAATAGGCTTCAAAAACATGATCCGATGTACTTGAAGATCGAATATTTTTGTATGGATGTAATCCTGCGGCCTCCACTACCTGTTTCAGCTTCATACCGGGATTTGATTTCACGCCATAGCTGGTACATATTTCCATCACTTCAACCACCGAAAAACCGGGATGGGCAAATGCTTCAGCAAGGGCATTCGTGAAGTCGCCAATGCCGGTGAGGCGGCTTACATAAGTGGCACCGGCTGCTTCCATCAACTTCACCATATCAATGGCACCTGCTGCCGAACGCTGGAGTGCCGGAGTGTTGAATCCAGTTGGGGTAAACTCGCTGGGTTGGCCGCCTGTCATGCCATAAAGCATGTTGTTGTGGATAACCACCGTCATTGGGAAGTTGTGATGTGCGGCAACAAGCAAGTGCTGCATGCCGATGGTTGCGCCGCCATCGCCGATAAAAACAATCACCTTCTTGTCGGAACGTTGTGCCAGGCCCGCAGCAATGCCCCCGGCCAAGGCTACCGAACGGCCATGAAGCCCGTGAACGGTGTGCGAACGCAACGACTTGTCAATGATGCCATGACAGCCAATATCGGTAACAAAAATTACGTCCAACGGATCGAAACCTAATTTTTGTAAGGCTTTCTCGGTGCAGGTGGCGATGCCGGTGTGGCCGCAACCTTTGCAAAATGGCAGGTCTCTGTTGTCGGTCAAAAAACGATTATCCATTGCTCAGTACCTCCTTCATGATTTCTTCTGGTTGAATCATTCTGCCGATGGCGTTCACTCCTTTGATATGGGATGGGATTTGGCTGCCATAAAGCAGATGACGATATTGTCCGCCAAGATTTTCTTCGGCAATGACAACTTTGCTGAACGTATCTAAGATTTCATGGTATTTCTCCGGTATTGGGAAAAGGGTTTTGGCAATAAGCAGCGACACTTTCCGGCCTTCGCTTCTCAATCTTTGAACGGCCTCCCGGGCTGACTGCGCCGTTACATCAAAACTCATCTCTACAGTATCGGCCCCTTGCTGATGGTCGAAATTATAATAAAGAAACGATTCGGCATGTTTCTCAATTTTGGCTTTTAAGCGGCTGCTGTTGGGAAGTGCTTCGGGGGTCGTGTTTTGCAAGATTGCTTCTTTATTATGGGTGCTAGCTGTGAATCTCACCTGATGTTTATTTTGGCTGAGAGGTAAAAAATCCGGAACGAGAGATTCATCGGTTTCGTAGGGTTTAAAATCAGAAACACCGTCAAAATGTTTCCAGGTAGCTGGGCAGATCTCGCTTAACTTACTCAAATCGTAGCTCATCTGTGTCATAATCATTTCTTTTGAGCTGAGCAAAACGACAGGTGTTCGCAACGAAATGGCAGTTTTAACAGCTTTTTCAGTCAACTCCCAACAGTCGTCTAAGTTAGAAATACAAAAAGTGGGCAAAGGATATCCGCCTGAAACCGTTCCATGAACAACGGCGATATCGCCTTGAGCACCGGCAGTGGCGGTTCCGGTGGCCGGACCTAAACGCTGTGCGAGAATAATCACCATCGGAAGCTCCATCATCATGGCCATATTGATGGATTCTATCATCAGTGAATAACCAGGGAATGCGGTTGCGGTTACCGGAAGGATGCCTAAGGCGGCATAGCCCGACATCCACTGCAACGCGGTGATTTCGTCGGGGGCAGCCAGCATGGACGGAAATCGCTGATTGGCGTATGAATACAATAGGTTGGCCGGTGTGATGGGATAGCCAATATATACCCCGGCACCTGCCCTGACGCTGGCCTCAATGATGAGGCGTGAGCCGTCAATAAAGGCCATCTGTTTCTGTGAAGCTTCGGTCATAGATTGTTTGAGTATTAAGCAGTGTTTCGATTTGTTGGTTTGTTAAATGTGTAAATTCTTTCAGAATTTCGATGCTGTGTTCGCCAAGATGGGGCGGACGCATTAGCTCAACGCCAAAAGTAGCGTCTTTCATCTGAAAGGCAAGAGAACTTACCCCTTTCAAAGTCTTTCCGGCATTGTCTTTTGCTGATAGGAGCATAGGCTGTGCTTCGTGCTGTTCAAAAACCTCCTGCATATTGAAAACCCCTCCGGCCGGCACTTTTTGCCGATGCAGCCGATGCAGCAGGTCATCGCGCTCCACTTTTGCAATCTGCACTTTCAGAATCTCATTCAGTGCTGACCGATGTTTCACCCGCGAAGGGTTGTCGGAAAAATGCTTATCTGCAGCAATATGCTCAATGTCAAGTATTTCGCAAAGGTTTTTGAATTGCTTGTCAGTGCCTACGGCCAGCACAATCAATTTCTGATCGGAAGTGTAAAAAAGTGTTCCGTAGGGAACAATGTTTGGATGGTCGGAGCCTGTGGCTTGTGGGATGGTGTTGGCAACAA
>JBDHYV010000033.1:0-14656 GCA_039811545.1 Bacteroidales bacterium
TTTGCATCGGGCTACGAAGTCAAACTTTTTCTGATGTTACCAATCAGGCAAACATCCAGGTGCAATTGCCCGCAATGGGCGATCTTGTGTTGTGGTTCGACTATGATAACGATGGTTGGCTCGATTTCTTCGGAGGAACGGAGTACGAAAATTTTCTTTTCAGAAACAACGGCGACGGAACTTTTGCCAATATCATTACAGGATCAGGGCTGGAAAACATTTTTCCAAAAGCTGTTGCCATTGGCGATTGCGACAATGATGGGTTTGACGACCTGCTCGTGAGTTCGTTTCATGTCTCAGTGCCACCAAAGGTGTTTAAGAACCTGAACGGAAAAGGTTTCGCCGAAGCGTATAGTGCACCGGTTTCCAACGGATCTTTACGTGCAATCTGGTTAGATTTTAATGGCGACGGTAAACTCGATTTTGTTACTTGCTCACATGGAGGCAACACCCTTCTTTTTCTCAATAAAGGCAATTGCCAGTTTGAACAGGCAACCGGAATTGACAGCTTCAACACAGGCATGATACCCGCGGCCGCTGATTTTGACAACGATGGTCTTCAGGATATTTATGTGGCGATAGAAAGCACCACGAAAACGAACCGCCTTTATCGGAATATTGCAGGATCGGCCATTCAGGATGTAACTTTTAGCGCAGGGGTATCAGACTATCGCAATTCAGTTTCAGCAGCATGGGGCGACATGAACAACGACGGATTTTTAGACCTTTATATTGCTAACATTTCTTCAAACCGCAATGTGCTCTTATATAATCGGGGAAATTCAACTTTTGAAGACCGAACGTTAGCCGCAGGCGTTTCCGATGCCGGTGATGCCCGAACAAGTGCTTGGCAGGACGTAAACAACGATGGTCTGATTGACCTTTTCACCACAAACCACGTTGCTACCAATAAGCTTTTTCTCAATAATGGTGACGGCACTTTCACCAACATCGCGCCTCAGGCCAATATCAGCGGCCCATCGGATGGTTTTGGGGTGAGCTGGGGCGACTATGATAAAGATGGCGACCTCGATGTATTGATTTGTGGCCACTCTTTCGGGCCAGCCCTATTGCGCAACAATTTGGACAATGGCAATTCATTTTTGAACATTAAATTAGTTGGAGTTTTTGATAATCGGAGCGCCATTGGTGCCAGGGTAATACTATTCAGCAACGGTCAGATGCAAATCCGCGAAGTGAACGGCGGCCAAGGTGCAACAGGCCAAGACGCTTTTCCTCTTCATTTCGGCATGGGGCAACAAACCCTTGCCGACAGCATCATCATCAGATGGCCCAGCGGTGCCATACAAAAAAATACAACATTGCGGCAAATCAACATCTTACAATAACTCAGGAAGGCAATGTCCCTCCCACCCGATTCAGATTGATTTCGCCATCGCCGGACACGGTATATCAGACGCAAAATCTTCGTTTCTTCTGGCAGGCTTCAACCGATCCGGATGCAGGCAATCCCATTCACTATTTTTTACGTATCACGGCTCCCTACCGCGACACCCTTATTGGCCCAATCAACGACAATCAGGCCTGGGTGCAAATGCAATCATGGATGGCTGTCGAACCCTGCTCATGGGGGGTTGCGGCGAGCGATGGAACCGACCAAACCCTTAGTTGGGAGGAGTTTTCACTGCATTATGATGTTCAGACGTCGCTCTTGACTCAAATGCAAAACGCTTCCACCGGATTCTCAATAACAGCCGGTTCACTCAGCCCAAACGGACAACAAATTCAGATTGAGCTGTTTTCGCCCAAGGAACAGACCGTTCTGTGTGTCATCTATGATTTTACAGGTCGTCTGCTTCAAAATCAGGCTCTTCATCTGGGAGTCGGGAAAAGCACCCATCACCTTACGTTGAATCACGAAGTTAATTCGATAATCATGTCCCTTCAATCAGAGTCGCACAAAGGCTGGTTCAAAATGATACGTCAGATATCTCATTAGTTGTTTTGTATTTGTTTTGGTTAAAGACCCGGGACATTTGAGTCCCGGGTTCATTTTCCGGCATTTACAAAGCATGTTTCATAAAAACCTATATCTCATTCCCTAATGTCATCAATGTATTTCCATCAGTATCTCAATATGAAAATCAAGAATAAATTCATTTTTCCTCTCGTTGCCAGCTTCCTTTTTGTGTTTTTAAACAATGGCGTGGCAATTTCAGGCTTTGCTCAGCAACCTTCAAATCAATCGGTTCGTGATCAGGTTGTGGTGTATCCGCTACCTACGCAGTTCAAGGTGGTGGATGCAGGATTGTCGGCACTTCTCACATGGAAAGCTCCTGGCAGCAGCACTCAGTTTCTGTCATCCTCTCCTGCTTCACTTTACAAACCCATCGAATCTATTAGACAAAATACGCTTTTCGATATTCAATCGGATATGCCAAGGGAAGTTAAAATTTTAGGCGGCGGAAGTAAATCGTTAGAATACAGTCAGTTGTTGTACGACAATGGTCCGATTATCAACAGTCCGGGTTCCGGGCCTGACGGAACCGATCTAAGCATTCTGCAGAACACGAGTTTAGGAATGTCAACGCATGGTGCCGGCATACAATTCCCCTATGGAAACCGGGTGGCTGACGAATTTGTTGTTACTGAAAACTGGGTGGTTGAAAGTTTCACTTTTTTCACTTATCAAACCGGTTCGGGAAAAGTGAGCACTATTGAGGAAGCCTATATGCAAATATGGAATGGAAACCCGGCTAGTGGCGGCCAGATTGTTTGGGGAAATATGACCACCAACAGAATTTCGTCAACAGCCTGGATAAATGCCTATCGCATGAGCGAAACGAGCACCAACACCAACCGTCCGGTAATGAGCGTAACTTGCGCCACTCCGGGATTGCAGCTCCTACCCGGAACTTATTGGGTTGATTTCTCGATGGATGGCAATTTAGAAAGTGGCCCATGGGCTATTCCCATCACCATCAACGGACAGTCAACCACCGGCAATGCTTTGCACTATGACGTGACGGACGGGTGGAAAAACTTTGTTGACAGCGGAACCAACACCAACCAAGGTGTTCCTTTTATTGTGCAGGGAGTGAAAGGAAATGGCCCTGTGGTGAGCGGCACGCTCGTTGGATATAAGATTTTGCGCAATGGCGAAGAAATTGTTACGGTTGGCTCACAAACACTAAGCTATACCGATACAGGTCTTGCTCCTGGAAGCTACGTTTACAGCCTCCTTGCACTGTATGGTAACCCCTACCCCGGTACTTCTACACCGTTGACAACCAATACCGAAATTATTTCTCCATCAGGTTTTCCGTTTGAAGAAACCTGGAAAACTGGCACCTTCGAAGCCAATAATTGGACTATCTCGCCCTATCCGACAAACTGGATGGTTGCACAAGACTACGGGAAGCCGGCTCCCACAGCAAAATTCCATTGGTGGCCAACTCTGGGAAATTATAGTGTTTCACTGCTGAGCAATTATATTGATGCCAGTTCATCGGAACAAAACCTCAGCCTGCAGTTTGATGTGGCGGTGAACAGCTACACAAGTACCGGGCTCGAGAAACTCCGCATCTACATCTGGGATGGAAGCACCTGGGTATTGCTCGAAACCATCTCAAACAACTTCTCATTTAATTGGGACACACGCACTTACGATGTTACACCGTATGCATTGGGGAAGCTCACCCGAATTCGTTTTGAAGCCAAAGGTGTCAGCTCATCCAACCTCTCCAATTGGCTGATTGACAACATCAGACTCTATGAAGGACCTTCCTCTTTTCAACCTCATATCGGCATTAGTCCGCCTTCTCTTGAATTTTGGCTTCCATTAGGTGGAACACAAACCCAGACACTTCAGCTATCTAACACAGGTCAAGACCCACTTTTCTGGAATGCAGCCGTGCAATATGTGAATCCCGCCCTGAAAGAAAAACAACTTCTTTCTTCTGCTGCTGCAACTGAAGCCACCGGACAAATTATTTCACGGGAAGAAGGCTTTCTCAATACCACAGTTGACACCGCAATGCTACATTACGACAATGGCTATGTGAATGGCATCGGCCTCACAGGCGGAGGATATTTTTACGCTGCCGTGCGTTTCCCTGCGTCCACCACAAGTCTTTATTCCGGTTACACGCTTGAGAGTGTAGATATTTACATCAAAGATGTTCCAATAAACAGTAAATTATACGTCTGGGGCAAAGGCAGTGCTTTTTCACCGGGACACATCTTGCACACACAACCTTTTATTGCCTCTGCCAATAGTTGGAATACCATCCCGCTTTCGGGTTCCATCGCACTCACCGGGCAGGACATCTGGATCGGTTATTCAGTAACCCACACTCCTTCTCAAGTACCTTCGGGATGCGATGATGGCCCTGAAGATCCCGATGGAGGCTGGTTTTCAACCAACGGCGCATACTGGAGCCGGCTGGCATCAAACGATTTGAACTACAACTGGAATATTCGTGCATTCGTGAGGGCAAGTGATTACAACTGGCTGAATATCAATAACCATTCGGGAGTTATTGCGCCAGGTGAGAACATCAATCTTACAGCATCGGTTGAAACTGCCAATCTTGGCGCAGGCAGCTATTATGCCAACATCGTGATCCCCAGCAACGACCCCAATTCACCAATGAAAACTGTACCTGTCGCATTGCACGTTGGAGTGGGGTTAAACGAAAAAGAAGCATTAACATTAAATGCCTATCCGCTACCGGCAAATCATGAGCTTCTGGTCGAGCTGCCGGATAATGCCAGATTTCTGCGCCTTGTAGGCCCGCTTGGGCAGATCGTATTCAGTAAAATTGTTGAACGGGAACCATTACTTCGCATTGAAACGGAAAAGCTGAAACCGGGCATTTATTCGCTTCAACTGAAGAATGATCAGGGCGAAAGCTTCTACAAAACCGTTATTATCACGCATTAAATTCGTTTCTTTTCGTCTCTTCAATAAATCATTGTAAAAAGGGTGGCCATTTCTGCGCCGCCCTTTGACTTTTCGCCCATTTTTTCCGACTTGTCCCTTTAGTGCGGTAAATTAATGTTTTTGTATTGATAATAAGTTATTTAGCTCCGCACTAAATGAGGTTTGGCTCAATAAAACTTAACCTAAAAAACAATGGATTTTGGCAGGTTTTATCGGTTAATCACCACACGCCCGCTTAGATGGCTTTGGCCATCGTCCATAATTAGAATCCACATTCCGGCCGGGATTTTCTGCACATCCAGCACAAAACTTTCGTTGCCCGTGCGAAGCAAATTTCCGTTCCATCTGGCAACCACTTTTCCGGCAAGGTCAGTTAGGCTGATTTGCAGCCGGTCATCGAAGATTTGGTTCGATTCGATGACGATTCTCTCCTTTGCAGGGCTGGGATAAATGACTAACTTTTTCGCTTCGTCCTCATTTTCGCCAACAAAAGTTGGGTTGCAAAAGCCCGGCATATTGTTGTCTAACCAAGCCAAGCGGGTGTGTAGAAAATTTTTCAAGGCTTGAATTTCACCGGCATAAGAGGTGGGAATAGGTTGTGGATTGGGCCAGACATAGACTCCTAAGATGGGCCATTTCACGAAGTTGCGCTGCTGGCCTTCGTTGAGTTCCATGGCAAGGCTATCTACAAAATGGTCGAACCATTCGTTGGTCAGATGGTTTTGCCGCAAACTTTCCCAGCGACATTTCAGATGATCAGCAAAGAGATTGTCTTGCAACAGGCGTTGCCACCAGAAAGGCACTTGCCAATAATCGCTCGAACACGGAAACTGGTAAGCCCAGCCTGTCACCACATCGCCGGCGCAATAGTTGGCGTTGCGGAAGGCGATATCGTAATCCCACACAGGCCCCATGCGAAGTTTGCCGCCACGGCTGTCGCGTTCCTTATGTACGAAAGTACTCAGACGGTAACCATCCACATTTTTGCTGATTTCATTCACCAAAAAATAGTCAATAAAGGTGTTCTCAACGGCATATTTGCGCCATCCGTTGTCCGGATGATCGAAAAAGGGGCCTTTAAGGGTGGATTCGAAGCTGTTGACATAGTCGCTGATATAGTTTTTCTGTTGCGTAGTGATTTTGTTATAGTTCGGAAACTCGTATTGAAAAAAGATAGTCTGGTTAAGCGGGTGCACTAAGGGCGGAAAATTTGAAATCCAACCATCGCCTCCACTGCCGGTGGTTTTGTCAATCTTGAAGATATAGCCCCCGGTGAGAGCATCGCCACTGTTGTCGGTTTCTTTCATCTTGGCAATGTCCACACGGTCTTTGTCGCGTTTAATTTTTTCCGAAAACACATAAACTCCGCGATAGCTGTTGTTGATGACAAGTTCCACATGGCGATAGCGGGTGGCATAATGGCCCATTTCCTGAAACAACTGATAAGCCAATGTATTACGCATCAATGTTTTGTCGGTATAATTGGCGTTGAGAATCCAGTCACTTTCTTCGGGCATTCCCAGCAGCGACACTTTCAAATCTTCTCCATTGGCATCCCAGGTTTCGATGCCATAGCTTTTTTGGGGAAACTCTTGTGAAGTGGAGCCGCGCAGTTCAAATCCGGCATGGCCATCGTAGGCCGGCGTATCGGTCAGATAGTTGCGCTGGCCGGGTCCGTTGTCAATAATTTTCATTCCGACCATAATTTTCGGATCATCGGGGATAGTTTGCCCATAAGTATCCACAATAACGATGGGTAGGTTGCTCGAGGTAAACTCTAATGGTGAGGTGGCATTGGGGCCAAAGGTAAGACTCCAGCCGAGCAGATTTCCTTTCTGGTTGTTGGCCACGCCATCGGTTACAGCCAGTTTCCAGATTCCGTTGCCATTCTGGCCGTTGTTGAGCTCGCCCAAGCGTTCTTCGGGCAGCCAGGTTCCGCTGAAAGGAGCCCAGCCGGTGCTGATATGCTGCGTTGCATTGTCAGAAAAACGGGTGAGGCTGTAATTGTCGCCGTCGCCGCCATTATTCAGGCTCAGCGCAATGGTTTTCCCGTCGGGCGCAACTAACGAAATCTGTAAGTCACCCACCCGGCTGTGGGTGATGTTGAAGGCCACGGCCAACAACCCAAAACCATTGTTGAGCCCATCGGTTGGAAGGCTTGTGATGGTGAGCGGAAACATGTTGGCCTGTCCGGTTTCGGAAACCGACCCTCCGGCACCATTGAAAATCTGTGCCCGTAAACTGAAGACTGTCAGTATCAGGACAAAGGCGGCAAAAGTCTTTTTCATCGGATTTCGTTTTATTGTGTACCTATGGCAGCACGTGGTTTGAATGTCCAAAAATACAACATTTTCAGGATGCCGGCTTTCTTCATCCAACTGTTACAGGCTGCAACGCAACGTACCGACTCTGAGATGCCCCATCCCGAAAAAGCAGAAAAACAAAACTTTTCAACGATTGTTATAACTTTGTTGACATTAAAACACCCAAAGGATGAGAGCTTCAGTTTATCGTAAAGCGCATTTCAATGCAGCCCACAGATTGTTTAACCCGCAATGGGATTCAGAAAAAAACAATGCGGTTTTCGGCTTATGCAACAACGAAAACTGGCACGGTCACAATTACGACTTAGTGGTAAAAGTGACGGGTGAAATTGACCCGATCACAGGTTTTGTGATTGATATGAAATACCTGAAGGAATTGATCAAATTGGAAGTGGAAGATCGTTTCGACCATAAAAATCTGAATTTAGACTGTCCTGAATTTCGCAGCCTAAATCCTACGGCTGAAAATATTGCCGTGGTAATCTTTGATCTTTTACGGGTAAAACTTCCGTCAAGTCTCGAATTGCAGGTGAGGCTCTACGAAACCGAACGTAATTTTGTGGACTATCCGGTTTAGTTCTGATGATTTTCCTGATGCCGATTCTGGTTTTTATTCAACCGTTTCCGTGCTTTTCTCCTCTTCATCATCTTTTTCTTTCTTGCTCCAATCCACAAAAAAGCTGCCTTTGCTCAATTTGATGGTATCTGTCTGATCAGTCTTTTTCGTATTTTCGTGATCATGCGGACCGCTATTGGCTAACATGCCGCCTCCGGCTTTAGTCATGATTTTTTTCTCGATATTTCCTCTGATTCCCTGCCCGGTGAGCGCGGCCACATTGCGTTTTTTGTAATACACTCCTTTCAGCTCAGCTTCAAAAGTGCCTTTGACCATTTTTTCGCCCCTTTCTTCAATCACCAATGTGCCGCTGAGCGATTCGCCGTCGTGAAAGCCATAACCTAAGTTTTTGGTTTCTTCCGTATAGTCAATCAGAACCCATACCATATCTTCATTATCCTTTCCCTTTTTTTTAGAAAGTGAAGCAAATTCCTTTTCCGAAACCACCGGATAAGTTCCGGGTTTAATCTTGTCTTTGAGAGCAAAAATCCTAATCCAGACCTGAACGTCAGGCTTCACTTCAAATGCTGCAATGGCAAGGTATTCGTAGGCGTTGAACGGAAGCTTCAATTTTTTAGCCTCGGCTTTCCAGGCTTGTCCGTTGACTTCGCAAGAAATGTAGTTGGAGAAATCTTGTGCCCTTGTTCCGGTAAGACTGAACACTACCAACATGATGATCAAAATGCATTTTCTCATGGATTTTGCTTTTAATTTGGTGTCACAAAAATACATCATTCACAAACAAACATAAAAAAATATCCCGTTTTTTATGGGGTTCGAGTGGGCAGGAATAAAAAAACTGCCGGCTCATAGAGCCGGCAGTTCTACGTAATTGGAAAAAATTGCTCTATTTGGCGGCTAATTTCGTAACCGTACGTTTTTCGTACACATACACAAATTCTCCGGTTGTGCTCAAAGATGTCACAGCGCCTTTGCGGGCATTGAATTTCTTGTATTTGCAGTTGTTGAGGTCGAAAACGCCAATGTCCGATTTGGGTGTTTTCATCACTAAGATGTTGCCTTCGACTTCTTCAAGTGAGGAGGTTTTGTATTTTCCTGAATGGAGCAAATTACCATCGGTGGCATTGAAGGTAGAAATGCCTTTCTTGCCCACCACGACAACTATGTTATCTTGGTAAGGTAAGATGAGCGTGGCCTTGCCAACGCCTCCTTTTGAAACCGGGGTAGAGTATTTTTCTTTCCCTGTTTGCAAATCAAGTGAATAGAGTTCTTTCCCACTGCTCACAATCACATTTTCACCAAACGAGATCATATTGGTGATGCCTTTTTTGAACCGTTCGGATTCCCAAGCATTGCTTCCGTCGGTGGTGTTGAAAGCCCGTACTCCGAAAGGTTTCACGTTTTGGAAAACGATAGCGGTTTCTGTAACAATCTGGTCGCCACTACGATAGGTGCGTTTGTACTGCACTTCAACCATTCCTCCGATCTAAAGCAGCACTTTTCCGCCAAACACTTCCATTTTGGGGATAACCCGTGCTCCTTTGATTTCTTTCGATGTCCAAAGAAGTTGACCTGTGTGGAGGTCATATTTTTTCACATACTGGCTTTTTTTGCTGGTCATATCCAAAACATACAGTTCATCTCCGTCAATCACCGGTTCGGCAACGGAGCCATAAACACCGAATAGTTGCGCACCACGAGGTTTTTTGACAACTTTTTCAGGGGTATAATCAAATGCGGCCGACCAGAGTTTGGCTCCCGTTTTGTAGTCGTAAACCTGCATACCGTTCATGCGAAGGAAAACTTTGTCGTTGGCCACGTTCAGGTCGAAGAGAAATTCTCTTGAGATTACCTTTCGCTCGGCACGGCCGATATAGGTGTTTTCCCAAATGATTTCACCATTGTCCACGTTGATTTTGGCAATCTGGTTTTTAAAGCCCGTAAACAAAGCTCCAAGTAAGCTGGGTACAAAGTTCACCATCGTCAGGGTTTTTTCGCCTCCGTCATAATGATATTGACCTACGACACCTTTGAATTTGGCGGTACTCCAGAGTTCCTCGCCGGTACGAGCGCGAATATAAACCAATGATTTTTTCAAACTCAGCGCAAAGCAGTCTTGCTCAGCGATATAAGTGACGTTGTACTCGCCAATATCCTGATATTTGTCGGTGGTCCATAGTGCTTCGCCTGTGTTGAGGTCAATGCAGGCAATCTGGTCTTTACCCAATTTGCGATCGAAAAGAAAGATGGTTTTTGATTCCCAGAAAGGAATCAGCTCATCAATTTTGCGTAATTTCGATGCAATTTGACTAAATTTCTTGTCCCACAGCACCTTGCCGCTTGTGTTGTCAATCACTGACATTTCTTTGTCTGAAGCCGCATAGCTGATTTGGCCTTCCAGACCGGTGCCGGAATAATGAATTTGGTGCGAAAGTCGGGTTTCCCAGACTTTTGGCATGACTTCCTGTGCACGAAGCATAACGGAGGCCAGCAATGCAAACGTAAAAACGAGAACT
This sequence comes from Bacteroidales bacterium, assembly GCA_039811545.1. Taxonomy (GTDB): domain Bacteria; phylum Bacteroidota; class Bacteroidia; order Bacteroidales; family F082; genus JALNZU01. Next base: position 10,324 of record JBDHYV010000033.1, read on the forward strand.
TTTTTCATAAGTAGCAATTGTTAGAGGTTAAAGTGATAGTTGAGTTTATAGTCTTTATTTTTGGGCATTTTAAATTGAAATTTAAACTTCATCAGCCTGTCCTTCAATCTGTTTTGGGATGGAATATCGGCATTATTTTTATCGGCCACAAACACCGAAACCACTTTGCCTTTTTCGCGTAGGGTCAGTTGCATGGTGTATTCGCCTTTGATCTGGTATTTTTGGATGAAAAGGTAGAGTTCGCCTTTGGGTGCCTGCATGGCCGAATCCAGTTCGGCAATGGCTCTTTGGATGATTTCGTTTTTCGACTCAAGGAGCGGGAGTTTTTTCTGAGCCTGAAGCCCGCTGTTCAGCGAAAACAGAGCGATGATGAGTAAAATAAAATGTCGCATGAGTGTGTATGTTTATTCGTCTTCAAGAAAGTTCCACAAAATAAATTGGTTACCCATAGCTATAAGAATCGAGCTGTTATCGGGCATGAACACAAAAGATGGCCGGGCATCGTCGAACAATTTTGTACCATCCTGACTTTTTTCGAAAAGGCGTTTTGCCAGCTCGAAACGTTTGAGCAGCCTGCCGCTCTGGTAATCATAAAGATGGATTTCCTGAAATCGGTTTCCTTTCGAGTTGATGGCAAAATAGGCCTTATCGGAGCTCAGGCGCACTTCGGGCTGACCGTAGGCCTGCGAGGTAAACCCGCCCCGAAGCGCTTCGCCGCTCTCAGTATTCACCAAGTTGATATAAGCTATCTGCTGAAGTGAGGTCTGCGCCTTGAGGTGTGGCTGCTGGAAAACAAAAATCAGATTCTCGTCGTCCAAATAGCGCAAGCGATAGATTAAATCGTAAAACGTATTGACCGTTTTAAGTCTTTTGCCGCTTTCTACATCAAAAAAGCTCAGTTTCTGTTTTGATTGTGCTACAAGCTTTCTGGATTTCTTTTTCTTAAAATTGGGTTGGCCTTTCAGCTCATCTGGGCTGATGCGTTGAGCCACCGCAAGGGTTTTTCCATCGGGGCTCAGGGCAATGGCACTGGCAGCATTCGCAACGATGAAACTCATTTTTTTTCTCAAATCCGGAAGACTCCAGAAGGTAACTTCTTCACCCGAAAGGCTTACCACGTGGCTCTCATCTTGCGATACAACCACATCCTGAACCAAATCAAAACGTTTGACCATGCGCTTACCGACAACATCCACCAATTCAAAGTCAATTTTCCGCGGTTTGTTTTCCGGTACATCATACCACCGCTGTTCCTGAAGTATCAGGTAATTCCCTTTTGAAGTAAAATTAAGTTTGGCTCCCTGACTTCCGCTTCCGGCATGAATTTCGCCAACAATATCCTTTGTGTTGACATCAATCAGACGGACAGGCTGTTTTTTGCGGGCGCAAACGGCCAGTATTTTTCCATCGGGCGAAAGGGAAATTCCCGAAAACATATTATTCGGGTCGAGAAGCTTCAAACGGTTGTAATCCACGTTTTGTGTTTGCCCCTGAGCCACTTTTATACCCAGCGCGACAAAGAAACACAACGTCAGGGCAAGAGAAAAATTGGAAGGAAAAGAAAAGTGTAGTTTAGTTGACGGTTTCATGTTTTCGCAATAAAAATCACAGAGCACCTTGCAGTGTAATTGCTACTTTCAACACGCACAGGTGATAAGAAACTGCCAGGTAACTCCGTGAAACTCTTTTTTAGCCACCCCACTGCAAAATATGTGAAAAGCAATTACGGGGCAAATGTACGGCCGTGCATAAAGCGGATTTAATACGTTAAACAACGTATTTTTTGAAGCAAATTCGTTATTATCACATCACAATCGTCGAAATGGATGATTTTAACCGAAAAGCCGGTCAATTTCAGGCGAAAGAAAAGGCCGTCCTTTGGTGTTGATGGAGGTGGCTGTCACCATAGCCGTGATGATGGCTTTGTTGTCCGTAAGCCTGGTGATGTTTTGCCTGAAACCAAAACGCAGGGGCGAGATACGCACCGGCTCGCAACTCACACTAAACTGGTCGCCACTACGTAGGGGCGATAAATATTCAATTTCGATGTGCTTGACGACCAAGATGATCCCTTCGGCAGTGAGTTTTGCAAAACTCAGGCCTTTCGTCAGCAAAAATTCATGGCGGGCATGTTCAAGATAATGCTGATAGTTGGCATTGTTGACGATGCCCTGCATATCACATTCGTAGTCGCGCACTTTGAGTTGTAGCCTAAATGAAGAATTTGATTCCATGTATTGAGGAATGTAAAATTGCGAAAAAAAGACAGGATAGCCGTTTTTCGAAAAAACCGTATGCAATCCTGTCTTTGGAGTAAATGTTTGCCGGCACTTATTGCTTTTTCAACAAATCCCGAATCTCGGTCAGAAGCTTTTCCTCTGCACTGGGTTCAGGAGCTGCCGGAGCCGGAGCCGGCTCTTCTTCTCTCTTTTTGAGATTATTCATCGCCTTGATCATCAAGAAGATAGCGAAGGCAATGATTACAAAATCAATCACCGTATTGATGAATGTGCCGATATTTAGCGTTACAGCCGGCGATTCGGCTACGGCTTGCTTCATCACAATTTTGATGTTGCTGAAATCAACGCCACCCACTAACAGTCCTATGGGAGGCATAATCACATCCGTTACAAAAGAAGAAACAATTTTCCCGAAAGCTCCGCCGATAATGATACCCACGGCCATGTCCATCACATTGCCGCGCATGGCAAATGTCTTAAACTCAGATACAAACCCCATAATGAATGAATTTGGTTAAACAATAATGATTAAAATAATGGCGCAAGTTAGCGCGAACATCTTTCAATGTCAAATAAAAAAAACGGACACTTTTAGCAAAGCGTCCGTTTACATAGTGAATTGAAATGTAAAACCAAAACCGGATATTAAACAGTGGAGGTTTTGTTTTGTTCACCAGAATACAATTTTTTTCGCCTTTTCTTCAAAAAAAGGTCATTTTGAAGTTCGACTGATGGATTTAACCTGAAAATCAAGTTGCTTTTTTTGACATCGAAGGGTATTTTAGTTACTTTTGTTGCCTCAACAAAATAAATTCGCAATGATGACCATTCAGCCCAATATAAAGCTGAATTTTCTGAACATCAAAGAACGCGACAGGTTTTCCTGATGGCTTGTCGGCAGCTCATTTTTTTCACTGAGCTGTTTATTTTTATCCTCACTTTTTAATATAATAAATTTTAAATATCAGGAAATCATGGAATTACCTTTTGCTGAATCTTATCGTATCAAAATGGTTGAGCCTTTGCGGCGCAGCCACCGCAGCGAGCGCGAACAATGGATAAAACAGGCACATTATAATCTTTTTAATCTTCGCAGCGAACAAGTGTTTGTTGATCTGCTGACCGACTCCGGCACCGGTGCCATGAGCGATCGTCAGTGGTCGGAAATGATGCTGGGCGACGAATCCTATGCCGGCTCGTCATCCTATTTCAAGCTCAAAGAGACCATCCAAGAACTGACGGGTTTTGAATTTTTTCTGCCCACCCATCAGGGTCGTGCTGCCGAAAATGTTCTTTTCTCGGCTATGGTAAAATCGGGAGACATCATCCCCGGCAACTCGCATTTCGACACCACCAAAGGCCATATCGAGTTTCGCAAGGCCAGTGCTGTTGACTGCACTATCAATGAAGCTTTCGACACTACACTCGATCATCCTTTCAAGGGCAATATTGACCTCGAAAAACTCGAGAAAGTGTTCAAAACCTATCCTGCCACTCAAATCCCGATGGTCATCATCACCGTTACTTGCAATACTTCGGGCGGTCAGCCCGTTTCGATGGACAACATCCGTCAGGTGTCGGCAATGGCCAAACGCTATGGCGTCAAAGTGGTCTTTGACTCGGCTCGTTTTGCCGAAAACGCCTACTACATCAAAAAACGTGAAAAAGGGTATGCTGACAAAAGCATCCGCGAAATCGTTCGTGAGATGTTTTCGTACGGCGATGCCATGACCATGAGCAGCAAAAAAGATGCTATCGTCAATATGGGCGGTTTTATCGGCTTTCGCGATGAAGATCTTTTCCGTGAAGCCAGCACCTATAATATTATGTTTGAAGGTTTCGTTACCTACGGCGGAATGTCGGGGCGCGATATGAATGCGCTGGCACAAGGACTGCTCGAAGGGACGGAGTTCGACTATTTAGAAACCCGCATCAACCAGGTGGCCTACCTCGGCAACCTTTTGCGCAATGCCGGCATTCCGGTTCAATATCCTTTTGGTGGTCATGCTATATTTGTGGATGCTAAACGCTTTTTGCCTGCCGTTCCGAAAGAACATTTTGTGGCTCAGACCCTTGCCGTTGAGATTTACCTC
>JBDHYV010000034.1:0-14642 GCA_039811545.1 Bacteroidales bacterium
TATTACGCATTTCCAGCACTTTACTTCCACTGCGCTGCGCACTCACATCGAGTTGTATTTGTTGCTGGGTGCGACGCTGGGCAGCTTTCTCTTTCAGTTCATAATAGGCTGCGATGCGGCTCTTCGATTTTGTGGTACGTGCCTGTGGCATCCTTCGCATCCATTCGGTTTCGGATTTGAGAAGCTGTCCGGCTTTTTGAATTTCAACAGCTAAAGCAGCTTCTCGCTCCGTACTTTTTTGAACGTAATAGGAGAAATTTCCTTTGTGCAGATAGAGTTTCCCGAGAAAAAGCTCTAAGATATTGTTGCACACACGGTCTAAAAAGTAGCGGTCGTGCGTTACCATCAACAGGGTGATATTGGATTGTTTCAGGTATTTTTCGAGCCATTCGATCATGGGAATATCGAGGTGGTTTGTTGGCTCATCGAGCAACAGCAAGTCGGGCTGATCTACTAACAACATGGCCAGCGAAAGGCGTTTCACCTGTCCGCCCGAGAGGCTGCCGATGGTTTGATTTAGATTAGTGATACCAAAACGCGTGAGCATTTCCACCAAACGACGGTCATAGTTCCAGGCATGGAGTGCTTCCATTCGGGTGGTAACTTCGGCCAGCTGTTTTGACAGTGACGGATCATCGTGGTTTTCAGCCGATTGGCTTGTTAGCCTTTCGTATAATTTCACGCACTGCTGCACCTCATTGTGTTCGCTTTTGATCAGTTCGTCAATGGTGAGATTTTTCGGAAAGTCGGGTTCCTGTTCTAAATAGCCCACTCGAATTCCTTCGGCAAAGGTGATGCTGCCTCCATCGGGCTCTTCCTTTCCGGTGAGCATCCTCATCAGAGTGGTTTTTCCGGCACCATTGATGGCAATAAAGGCCGTTTTGTCGCCTTTGCCAATACCAAAACCAAGATTATTGAAAAGAACCTTTTCACCAAAACTTTTCGATAGGTTTTCAACCGAAAGATAGTTCATAGAAGCTATGGTATCATCATTTTTTTTCGTTTGGCAAACATACGCCAAAACGGGCAATGGTCTTCGAGAAAAGCAAATGTGTTTGAGAGAGTTGTTTTTGGCTGCACAATAAAAATAAATCCCGAAAGCCAAGGCATTCCGGGATTTGCGATATATTCCTAACAATTTGATTCTTAGAGCATTTCAAAATTTCTTTTCATATATTGGATGCGTTCAAAACCGGCGGTGGCTTCGGGATAGCTGCTGATGAGTCCTCGAAAATCGCCCACATTGGCATATCCTTTTTTCTTCATCCACTCCAATAGGCCGGTTTTGATATCAGCCAGATAAGGAATTCCGTTCTGATATAAGCTCGTTGTGAGTTGGGTTACGGTGGCACCGGCCAAAAGTTGTTTGACCACCCCGATAGAATAATGAATACCGGTGCTGGCGGCCAGGTCGGCCGGAAAACCACTTGCCCTAAGCAGTGCAATCCAACGCATGGAGGTAGATTTTTCATCGGGGCTCGAAAGGACGTTTTCGGTAACCACACTATTTGTAGCAATATCAATATCAGGGTTGTAGAAACGATTGAACAACACCAATCCGTTTGCTCCAGCCTCGGCAAGACGATAGGCCATCGCCATCACATTGGTAAAAAACGGACCAATCTTCACCGCAACAGGAATGGTTACTTCCTTTTTCACCTGTTTCAGGATGTCAACATAGATATTTTCGATCAATTCGGAAGTGAGATCTCGGCTGATGGGGAAGATGGCGATATTCAGCTCGAGGGCATCGGCGCCGGCATCCTGCATTTTTGCCGCAAAACGTGTCCATTCTGAGAGGCTCACACAGTTAATGCTTGCAATAATTGGAATATCAACCGATTTCTTTGCAGCGACAATCAGTTTGAGGTAGTCGTCGGTATCGGGACCTTTCGAGATTTCATGCACATATTTTGCAGCATCTGGATACCAGAAATACATTTCGTTTTTCCGCAATTTCGCCTCGATACGTGCGGTAATCTGCTCTTCGAAAAGCGATTTAAGCACAACAGCACCCGCGCCGGCTCGTGCGCAGGCTTTCACATTTTCGAGCGTACCGGTGAGTTTAGAACTGCCTGCCACAAGGGGATTACGCAGTTGAAGTCCGAGATATTGTGTTGATAAGTCCATGCTTTTTCCGTATTAAGGTTCAATAAAAATCATTGTTATTCATTGGTCATCAGATAGTTAATTAAAAATTCAAAGGCCTTGTTCAAGTTATCGCGGGCTGGCGGGCTAAGTTGTTCTTCAAACTCCCATTCGTAGCCTTTGATATGTAACAATCGGGCTTTGGGCGATTTTCCGTAGATTTTGCGGCAGAGGTCAATCACAAAAGCAGGCGAAACGGCATGCATTGTAAACTCCACTCTGGCATTATCGGGTTTCACCTCACTGAAGTCGAAATCGTGAATATCCTCCATAGAGGCATCCACAAACACTACTTCATCGTAGGGATGAATCGCAGCGGCATCTTCGATATTGAGCTGATAATTGGTATCGGCATCAATATGTTGAAGATTGCTTTCCGTAATCCATTGTTCGAGCCGGGAAATAAGGGCAACTCCCAGGCCATCGTCCTGGCGACCCGGATTGCCATAGCCATAGACCAATATTTTCCCTTTTTCCGGCATTAACTGAAAGAACGTTTCCTGTCAATCACTTGATTTTCGCTGTTGACGAGCGTGACCTCGAGCGGCATTTTTCCGAGCGCATGGGTAGCGCAGCTCAGGCAGGGGTCGTAAGCCCTGATAGCGACTTCCACAGCGTTCATCATCCCTTCGGTAATGACGTTCTTTCCGGTCATCATTTCTTTGGCCACAAAATTCACTGAACGGTTCATCGGTTCGTTGTTATTAGTGGTCGAAACGATGAGGTTGGCCATTTCAATCTGGTCGTTATCGTTGATGCGGTAGTGATGAAAAAGGGTTCCGCGTGGAGCCTCAATGAGGCCGACACCTTCTTTCTGCTTAGTTCCTTTCACTACTAACTCGCCTTTCAGCAGATCATCATCGTTCAGCAATTCGCGAATCATTTCGGCGGCATGCAATGTTTCTATCAGGCGGGCATAATGCGTCAGCAGGCAATGGTGGTTTGGTTTTCCGTGGGTGAGCGCTTTATAGGTTTCAAACTCCTTCTGTGCGAGAGGTGTTGGGATGAAGTCGGCAGTGTTTAGTCGTGCAAGAGGACCAACCCGATACCAGCCTTTTTCTTTGCCAAGATGTTTCAGATAAGGGAATTTCATATAGCTCCACGGACGAACCTCTTCTTCGATGTATTGATTATATTCCTGATAATCCACATCGTTGAGGATTTTCTTTCCTTCGGCATCTACTGCCCTCAACACACCATGATAAAGATCAAGCGCACCGTCTTTGCGCACCAAACTCAGGTGATTGCTTGGGAAATGGGCAAAATTCTCAATGAAGCTTTTGTTTGCGGCATAATAGTTTTTGAAAAACTCAATGGCTTCCGATGCCCAGTTCACCATTTTGTCGGCGTTGAGGGGGTCTGGGCCGTACAGAAACTCGTTTTTCTCTTCCAAAGTCAGGTGTTTGTTGATTCCGCCGGGGATGGCACCTGTTCCATGGATTTTCTTTCCGGCGGTGGCGCGGATGATCTCCTGCCCAAATTTGCGCATCATCACTCCCTGCACGGCCAACTCGGGCCTGGTGAGGGCGATGCCAATGATGTTGCGCACGGCCGGGTCGCCGTCAATACCAAAAAGGAAATCGGGAGCGCTCAGATGGAAAAAGTGAAGTGAGTGCGACTGGAACATCTGTCCGTAGTGCATCAGTCGGCGCATTTTTTCGCCCGTTGGACTGAGACCATCGCCCGTTCCGGCTCCCACAATCACATCTAGGGCTTTGGCAGCAGCCAAATGATGGCTCACCGGACAAATTCCGCAAAGACGTTGCACGAGCACCGGAGCTTCCCAGTAGGGTCTTCCCTGAACAAAACGCTCAAAACCTCTAAATTCGACGATATGTAAACGGCTCTGCGTCACATTTCCGAGGTCGTCCATGTGGATGGTGACCTTTCCGTGGCCTTCAACGCGGGTTACAGGTTCAATGGTTATCTTTCGTGACATGGTTCAATCTTGCTTTGGTTAATCGAATTTGATGGTTTCATAAGGGAGTTTCATCGGGTCGCCTGTAATCAAGGCCACGAGGGCATCCCAGATGAGGTCGGCACGAGGCGGGCAGCCAGGGAGGAAATAATCAATCTTGACAATTTCGTGACAGGGATAAACCTTGTCGAGAAGCATCGGCAACTCATCATCGTTGGGAAGAATCTTTTCGGTGTTGAGGTGCACTGTAGGGCCATTCAAGTATGCTTCGTGCAAACATTCTTCAATGGGAATGCCATTGCGCAATGCCGGCACCCCCCCCATGATGGCACACTCGCCTAAAGAGATGAGAATTTTACAGTTTTTCCGGAACGACCTTAGCACTTCAACATTTTCACTGTTGCAGCAGCCACCTTCGATGATGCCAATATCCACCGGCTTGGTGAAGGTTTTTATGTCGTCAACCGGCGATTTGTTGAACTCAACAAGTTCGATGAGCTGAAGGATACGTTCGTCAATATCGAGGATTGACATGTGGCAGCCGAAGCAGCCTGCTAAGGATGTTGTTGCGATAACGGGTTTGCTCATTGTTTGTTCCTCCTGATGTTAAAGCTGAACTTCACTACCGATGGGTTTTTTATCAAACTTCCTGCTGCCGATGGGCATAGCGAAGCCTCTTTCTTTGACTAAGATTGAGCCGACGGGGCAGTTGTTCATGGCTTTTTCGGCCAACTCATCCGTCATTTTCAATCCCAAATCTTTATCAAGTACCACTTCTAAATGGTTTCCCCTGTTTCTGAAAGCGAAAAACGACCTTCCCTGCTCGTCTTTGATGGATTTGATGCATCGTTTGCAAAGGATGCAACGGTTTTGGTCTTTGATGATTTTGGGCGAGCTGGCATCCACTTCTTTCTTTGGAAATTCGTAAGGGTAGCGGGGTACCATCATCTGAAAAAGATAGCCCAAGGCCTGAAGCTCGCAGTTGCCGCTTTTTTCGCAGGCCGGGCAAAAATGGTTTCCACTCACAAAAAGCAACTCAACAATACTTTTGCGAAGATCAAGAATCTCAGGCGAGTTAGATTCAATTTCCATTCCATCGGTAACGGGTGTGGTGCAGGAGGTCATAAACCGTCCGTTGATGCGAACGGTACAAATGCGGCAGGCTCCTTTGGGAATTAGCCCGGCCATATTACACAAGGTAGGGATGAAGATGCCATTATGTCGTGCCGCTTCCACAATGAAAGTGCCTGCTTCGGCCATACATTCCACACCATCAATTTTGAATTTTATGAGATTTGCCATGGTGATATTGATTCAATCTGGTTTTCAATGATGAAATTTCGGGATGCGCCCCACATAGTTGCACGAGTTCTGCACAGCAGCTACGAGGTCGAAACCTTCGTCGAAATCGAGATCCTTTTGCAAGAGGTTTTCGTAGAGATGTCTGAAATTTTTCAGACTGCTCACGATGGGGTTGGCAGCAGTTTGTCCGAGTCCGCAACGGCTAGGTTGTAACACCCTTGCCCATGCCTGAAGGTCGTCTAAATCCTTTTTGACACCTTTGCCGTTCAGGATTTTCAGCAGCTTGTTACGCAACACCTGGGGCATATTGCGGCAGGTGGAACAGGAGCCGCACGACTCGTCAATGAAGAACTCCATAAAGTTGAGAACCACATCTTTAAGGAGGTTGCGTTGTTTGTTAAAGATGATCATAGAGCCTCCTGTTGAGAGGTCGGAATAGCCTAGGGTACGATGAAACTCATTGGGTGCGATGAGGGTTCCCGAAGGGCCGCCCACTTGCACGGCTTGCACATCGTAAGCTCCCACCATATTGAGCATATCTTCCACGTTGAAACCCCAGTTCACTTCGTAAACGCCGGGAAACATGCAGTCGCCCGAGATGCTCAGGATTTTAGTTCCGGTGGAGTCATCGGTGCCGAACTGTGTAAACCACTCGCCACCGTTTTCGATAATGCGGACGGCCGTGGCGAAAGTTTCCACATTGTTGATGATGGTGGGCTGTCCGAGATACCCTTTTTCCACAGGGAAAGGAGGTTTGTCGCGTGGTTCACCGCGTTTGCCTTCGAGCGATTCGAGCAGAGCCGATTCTTCACCACACACATAAGCTCCGGCGCCAAACTGAACGCGTATGTCGAAATCGAAGCCTTCGATGCCTCCAATAGTTTTCCCCAACAGGTTTTGTTCACGCATGTTTTGAAGCACCCATTCGAGGTAATCTTTCATATAGCGGTATTCATACCTGAGGTATAGGATTCCTTCGTCGCCGCCAATGGCATAGCCTGCAACGGCCATCCCTTCGAACACCAGCTCGGGTTTCTCGGTAAGGATCACACGGTCTTTGAAAGTTCCGGGTTCGCCTTCATCGGCATTGCAAACCACATAGTGTTTTTGTCCTTTTGCCCGGCGGCAGAATTCCCATTTGAAACCCGTTGGAAAGCCGGCGCCCCCTCTGCCACGGATATGGCTATGTTTTATCTCGGCGATTACTCCTTCGGGCGACATTTTTGGCAATACCTCTTTGATTACTGTTCCCATCGCATATTGGTCGGAAAGCACCATCCCTTTGCGGCGGATGTTGCTCGAAACCATTGCTTTAAGAAAAGGGTGCTGGTTCTTGCCATCGCCATAACTTTCGTTCACCAGCTCGTCTAAGCTGAGGCCTTTGCGCATATATTGCACGATTTCCTTCACTCGGTATGGCGTGAGCCTTGTGAACACCTTGTTATTGATGATGGCGGCAGGCTCTTGGTCGTTCATGCCGATACAAGCCGTGTCGAAAAGCCCAATCAAGCCGTCGGGAGTTACCTGTCCAAAAGCGATTCCCGTTTCTTTCTCGAATGCTTCTTTGATGGCCTGCCGCCCGAACATATAAGCTACAACGCTGTTGTTCAGATAGATGGAATATTTTCCGCGCGGTTTTGTGCTTAAAAAATGATAAAACGAAATGGTTTGCTCCACATCCACCTGCGAGAGGCCAAGCTCGTTAGACAGGATGACAATGGCTCCCCTGCTGATGTATCCAAACTGCTCCTGAATGGCGATGAGCATATCCATGAGCCGGTCGGTTGCCCCTCCGTTGCTTGTAATAATTTGTTTGATTGCGTTTTCCATACTGATTTGAGTTGGATAATCGAATTTTTTCGTGCAAAATTGAGCTACTGTTAATCAATTCACAACAAATGTATAAGGAAAATTTTTATCCTTCCAAGCCCATTTTAAATTTAGAATGGTTTTAAATAACCGGAAAATGTTGACGACTAGATTTCTTGTATTGCTCAAGGCTTTGTCGCACGCAGCACATGGCGCTTTCCGGGAGGGCCGGCAAGTCGTTCGAGCGTAAAACCTGCCACACGAAGGTTCCTTTTCACTTCGCCGCGCGACGAATAGGTAACGAGAATACCCCCCTGCTGCATGGAGGCAAAAAGACGGGAAAACACTTTTTCGGTCCACAGCCCCGGCTGAGCATCCAGGCTGAAAGCATCGAAAAAAACGAGATGATAAAAAGATGAAGGCAATGGCATTTCCAAAAGGTCAGCTTGTCGTTTGTAGATAGAGAACCCTTCGCGAAGCTGAATAATTTCATCCCAAGGTGCTCGATGGATTTCTTCAAAAAGCAAACCTTCGGGCGTTTTCTCAGGCCACTGGCTCTTAGCAAAAGACTCCCACATTGCGCTATCTAAGGGATATTTCTCAACGGTTTCGTAAACTATCCGTAGCTCAGCTTTGTGCAAAAAGCTCAACAATGCATTGAATCCGGTTCCAAAGCCCATCTCGAAAACAAAATATTCGGACAGATTGCCGGGCAGGGCTTTTAGTCCATTTTCAATAAAAACCAGCATGGATTCTGTGATAGCACCATGATGGGAGTGATAGGTCTCGCCAAAACGTGCGCTTCTGAGGCTCATTGAGCCATCCGAGGTGCAGACCAATTCATCTCCTTGCGCTTTTGTCTGTGCTTTGTCCATTGATAATATAAAGGTGTGCCTTTGGGTTTCGGCTTATTGCCAACGAAAAATTCAAAAAACCTTTTGAGTCGGCTCAAAAAAGTTGTTATATTTGGCTAAAATATTTCAAAAAAAGGTTTCCAGAATATGTTTTACGAATTAAATTTCAGCAGTATCTTATTTCTCGATATTGAGACGGTTTCGGCACTTCCGAATTATGTGCAACTTGACGAACGCATGAAGAAGCTTTGGGATCGCAAGGCATCTCATCTCAAAGCCGAATCAACAGATACACCAGAAGACCTTTATTCGCGTGCAGGCATTTATGCCGAATTTGGAAAAATCATCGTGATTTCGGCAGGTTTTTTCAAAGGTAACGAGTTCAGAATCAAATCGTTTTATGGTGATGACGAAAAAATAATCCTGAATGAATTTGCCGAGTTACTCCATCGCTATTACAGCACCAAAGAAAACCTGCTTTGCGCACACAACGGCAAAGAGTTCGACTTTCCCTACATTTGTCGGCGCATGTTGGTGAACCGGATCAAACTACCATCAATCTTACAGGTAGCAGGAAAAAGACCTTGGGAAGTCAAACATCTTGACACCATGGAATTGTGGAAATTTGGCGATTACAAAAGCTACACTTCTCTTGAATTGCTGACGGCACTTTTTGGCATACCCACACCAAAAGACGATATTGACGGCAGTCAGGTTGGCAAAGTGTATTGGGAAGAGAATGATCTGGAACGCATCAAAAATTATTGTCAAAAAGATGTTTTAGCCATTGCCCAGCTCATGCGTTGTTATCTGAATCAGCCGCTTATAACTAAGGAACAGGTGATTTTTCTATAAACCACCTCCACTCTTGCGTACGGCACATTTACTTTCAAAATCCACCTATATCAGAGGGCAGCAATGTCAGAAGTCGCTATATCTGAATAAAAAACGGCCGTTTCTGCGCGACAAAATCAGTCCTGAGCAGTTGGCCAAATTCAAACGCGGAACCGATGTGGGCATTCTGGCTCAATCGCTTTTTCCGGGAGGTGTTGACTGCAAACCAAAATCGCCCGCACAATACGTAGCCAAAATTGCCGAGACGGCATCTATGATGACAAAGCCCGACGTACACACCATCTATGAAGCTGTTTTTCAATGGGATGAAGTGTTGATCATTCTCGACATCCTTGTAAGGCACAACACCGGCTGGCATGCCTACGAAGTAAAAAGCTCAGTTCGGATTTCCGAAACCTATCTGCAGGATGCCGCACTCCAATACTATGTGCTTACCGGCTCAGGCGTGAAGTTGCATGATTTCAGTATGATACATCTTGATGCGGACTATGTTTTTCAAGAAAAACTTGAATTGCATAAACTGTTCAAAACAGTATCGGTCTTGGAAGAAGTGCAGCAACGCTTTGACGAAACCGGCGCGAATATCCGCATTAGCAAGACCACGTTGGAAGCAGACAGCTCACCTAAAATTCCCATTGGGCCATGGTGCCATTCGCCCTATCCATGCGACTTTATCGGCCATTGCTGGAAACATGTACCGGCCAACAGTTTTCTTTACTTGGACACCATTTCCGAAGAAGAGCGTTTTGAATGGCATCGCGCAGGATTACTGAATATCTGCGACTTACCGGATAATTTCGGAGAAGAAGCGAGTTCCCGAATTCAGGCAAAGGCTTTTAAAACCGGAAAAATTTGTTTTGAAACAGAACAGATTGACTCCGTGCTGCAACTTCTCAATGCGCGCGACGGGTCGGAAAGTTATGTTTTTGTACTTGCCCATTCGCCGGCCATACCGCTCCTGTCAGGTGCCCGGCCATTTGAGAGCATTCCATTGGCAATCTGCATTTTGAGTCGCGACAGAACTTTCATCCATCACCATCTTGCGACGTCAGAAAGTATGCGGAAGTTTGCCGTATGTCTTGCCGAAATAAGCAGAAAAGGCATGATTTTTACAGATGACAGTCTGGCGCTTGAAGGGCTATATCATTTCGCCTGTAAATATACAGAGTCAAGTGAGTTAGCATATTTACCCAGAATGGAATTGGCAGTCGTAGGCCTGCAACAACTCATCAGCGGATTAAAAATATATTTTCCGGTTCCGATGAAAGACACAAGCCTGAATGACAGGGCATTGTGGCTTTCGGGGAGAGATTTTAAGCTCAAAAACGAGACTTTTCTTGTGCGCGAGCTCACACAAGCCGAAACCGAACCTTCATTTGCCGACAGTCTTCAGCAGCTTATGCTGTTTCCCGAAGCACTTAAAGCCGCTTTCGACGGTATTGGCACTTTGAAAATAAGCTGAGCGCAGGACAGAATTTTTATCGCTTCGAGGTTTTCTTATTTGGAATCAAAAGATACTATCTATCTTTGACACATGGACAAAAAGACAAAAAGGAGCCGGGTATTGCCTTTCGCAACCGGTGATAATCAGCTAAGTACGATGATGGAACACGGCCGCATACCACCTCAGGCCGTTGATGTGGAGGAAGTGGTTTTGGGTGCGATGATGCTTCAGAAAGAGGCTGTAACCAATGTAATTGATATTCTTCAGCCTGAAGTTTTTTACAAGGAGGCACATCAACGCATTTTTAGTAGTATCAAGTCGCTTTTTGCCAATTCAAATCCGATTGACATTCTGACAGTGACCAAAGAGTTACTTTCCACCGGCGAGCTCGATCTGGTTGGCGGCCCATATTATATTTCGCAATTAACCAATCGTGTGGTTTCGTCGGCCAACATTGAGTTTCACGCCCGTATTCTACAGCAGAAGTTTATTCAGCGCGAACTCATCCGTATTTCGTCGGACATCATTCACGATGCATACCAGGATACTACCGATGTTTTCGACTTGTTAGACAGGGCCGAGTCGGGGCTTTTTCAGGTAAGCGAGACTAACTTACGCCGTAGTTTTCTTTCGATGCCCGATTTGGTCAAAGAGGCCATTAAAGATATTGAAGCTGCCAAGCAAGCCGGCAACAGCCTTCTTGGCGTTGGGTCTGGATTTACCGTGCTCGACAAGATTACGCAAGGTTGGCAAAAGAGCGACCTGATTATTCTTGCAGCGCGTCCAAGTATGGGAAAAACGGCCTTTGCGCTTAACCTTGCCCGCAACGCCGCAGTGATGTTCAGCAAACCGGTGGCCTTTTTCTCACTTGAGATGTCGGCCATTCAGCTTGTGATGCGTCTGATTTCCAGTGAAACAGAGCTCATTGCCGAGAAGCTCCGCAAAGGCAGTCTTGAGGCACACGAGTGGCAACAGCTCGTAACGAAAGTAACCCCCTTGGTTAATGCCAAACTTTTTATTGACGACACTCCCCAGCTCTCAGTCTTTGAGCTCCGCGCCAAATGCAGAAGGCTAAAACAACAATTCGATATTCAAATGGTATATGTTGATTATCTTCAACTTATGACTACAGGCGGTGATAATGTCGGCAATCGAGAGCAGGAAATCAGCACTATTTCGCGTTCGCTCAAGAGCTTAGCCAAAGAATTGAACATCCCAGTTCTGGCACTTTCACAGCTTAGCCGTTCGGTCGAAAGCCGTCCGGGCTCCAAGAAACCCATCCTTTCCGACTTGAGGGAATCGGGTGCCATTGAACAGGATGCTGACATGGTTATTTTTATTTACAGGCCTGAATACTATGGATATAATGAAGGTGAAAACAAAGAAGACCTTTCCGACACTGCCTTTATCAATATTGCCAAAAATCGTAACGGACGTACGGAAGAAGTGAAACTCAGGTTTATCAAGAGTTTTGCCCGGTTCGATGATCATGCTCAGTCATCCAATTTACTTGGCCCGCAAGAACACTCGCTGAGCCCGAACACGGAGTTTGAACATCAGACAAAAAACGTATTATCACGGATGGACGATGTGATTGACCATATCCGCGACGAAGACCCCAACTTCTAACCCTTTATTCTTATGAAAACATTTTTTCCTTTACTTTTTTTGCTGCTCATAGCCAACACCCAGTTTGCACAAAAAGAAATCCGACTTGCCTACCAACTCGAACAAGGTCAGCATTTTGAAATGGCCATTACCAACAATCAGACCATTTCCATGACAATGGCCGGGCAGACAATGATGCTTCAACAGCAGGTGGAGATGACCCAGACGGCAGATGTAACAGAAGTGAGCACCGACAAAAAACAAATGTCGCTCGACTTCACCTACACCGCCATTCGGCTGAAACAAAATGCTATGGGTATGGAGACTGTGTGGGATTCCAGAAAACCCGAACAAAGCAGTCCAATGGGCAAACAGATTGGCGAAGCCCTCGGTAAAAGCTTGAACAATCCCATCCACATCGTGATTGATCCCATTGGAAACCCTATCCGTCTCGAAAAAACATCAGGCAGCGACAAAATCAATCTCTCTGGGATGGAAACGGGGATGATGGTGGTTTTTCCTGAAAATGAACTGAAATCGGGCGACAGTTGGCAAACCAAGGTGCAGCCCGACCCATCAAGCGACTTCACTCTCGAATCTACCTATGTGATAGAGAGTATTTCGGGTAGAAAAGCCAATATCAGCTTCAACGGAACCATCAGCGGAACCAATATGATGGGTGAAAAAGCCATTGTTAGCGGTACAATCACCGGAAAATCAGAAGTAAACCTGCAAACCGGCTGGGTTCTTTCGAGCTCGGTAAACCAGAAATTAGAAATGGAAATGGAACAGCAGGGTACACGCATCCCGATGCAACTGAATAGTTTTATTGAGCTAAAGACGAAATGACGCAAACAGTCAATACAACAGCAGCACATTGATTTACTGAGCTATATATGTGAAAGCAAAACGAAATAATTCAAAAAAAACTCGATTTCAAAGATTGATGAATATGCTTCGAGCAGTGGTGTTGGCTGCCGGCATCTTTTTTATTGTTTTAATTGCACTTAGCTTCACTTCTCTCCCCTACCGGCTTTATCATTCTTTGGGGACAAACCTTACGACCAAAATCACTCAGCCGCCTGATCTGATTGTGCTTCTGGGTGCAGGCGGAATGCCCGGAGGCGAGAGTCTGATACGCATTCATTACACCCTTACCCTTGCCGAGCGGTATCCACAAAGCCGTATTGTAGTGGCTTTACCCGCCGATACAGCTTCATTTGAGAAAAGCGACCACTTTCGCATTGTCAATGAGCTGGTTAGCGCAGGCATCGAAAGTTCAAGAATCATCTCCGAAACCAAAGGCACCAACACTTTTGAACAAGTAATACAAATTGACAGCTTGATTCAACGGCACGACAATCAACTCGTTATCGTAACATCACCCGAACAAATGTATCGGGCCATTCGCTGTTTCCAAAAACGAGGTTTTACCCAAGTGAACGGACTTCCGGCCTTTGAAAGTGCTTTTGAGGAACAGCTTCTTATTCAGTCGAGAGGAAAGAAAAAACTAAGCAAAAGCCTCAATGAGAATCTCGACCTTCGATACAATATGTGGAGCTATCTGCAATATGAAGTCAAAGTACTGAGGGAATACACTGCCATTATCTATTACAAACTCAGGGGACGTATCTGAAGCAGACACAATTTCTGCACAGCTGCGCTCAATACCGTCTGAATGATTTTTTCTGTCAAAACCCTATCAAACATTTGTCATTGTCAATAAAGGAAGTTTTGTTTTTTTTACTTTTGTCGAAAATCTCCGCGAAAACTATTAATAACCAATTCTTATGAGAAATTATTTTTACTTCATTGCTTTATGTTTCATTTTTGGCTTCCATGCCCTTTCCGCACAGACTTCATACAAAGTAGGCCTTGGAGAGCGGCCGTTCATTGATTTAAAAAAAGTACCTGAGAGTGCTTATGAGCCAGGACGTTTTCTCATCAAAATTAAGCCTGAATACGCTTCAGCCATTAATGCCACTTCTGTGATGGATGCGGATGGCGGCGGTATTCATTTTGGCCTGACATCGCTCGATGCTTTAAACCAGCAAATAGGGGTTCAAAAGACGAAACAGTATTTTTATTCTCCTGCTTTCAACAATACGTTCACCGAGCGTCATCAAGCCTGGGGATTGCATCTTTGGTATGTGATGAATTATGACAGCCGAATATCGGTGAAAGAAATTGTTGAACAATATCGTCAGTTGCCCGAGGTTGAAGTTGCCGAGCCGGTTTATAAGAAACATCGTATCGCTCAGGTATCAAACCTGCAGGATTCCGGCCAGGAAAACGGCGGTGATGAAGGCGGGAAGTCAACAAACTGGACTCCAAACGACCCACAATTCAGCAGTCAGTGGCATTATCACAACACTGGGCAGCAATCAGGCACAGCCGATAAAGACATTGACCTGCCCGAAGCCTGGGAAATTGAAAAAGGAAACTCTAACGTCATCGTGGCCATCATTGATGGTGGTATCCAGATTAATCACCCCGACATATTAGGAAACCTTTGGTCGGGGATTGGCTACAACTTTGTGAACAACAACACCACCATTCTAGCTGATGCTCACGGCACGCACGTGGCCGGTACGGTTGCTGCCGTCAACAACAATGCTACCGGTGTTGCGGGCATTGCCGGCGGCTCAGGAAGCGGCGATGGTGTGAGGTTGATGAGCTGTCAGGTTTTTACCGATAATGATGC
>JBDHYV010000035.1:0-14550 GCA_039811545.1 Bacteroidales bacterium
CATTCATGCTCATCGCAGTAATTTATCTCCTCATGATGCTGATTCCCACCCTCACCATCACCGAATTGGGCATTCGGGGTTCGGTCACTTTGACTGTTTTCGGACTTTATTTCGAAAAAGCCGGACTTTGGAACGAACAGTTGTCGTTTTCCGTGCTTGCAGCCAGCTCCATGGTCTGGCTGATCAATCTGGCAATGCCGGCCTTGCTGGGTGCGTTGCTTTCGTTCAGACTTAGATTTTTTAGAAAAAATATTGACCATGTTTGAAGGAACGGTTTGGTTGCTCCGTTTAGTGGAGCTGTCGGCATTGGCTTATCTGTTGTTGATAGCCGCTTACACCTGGGGATGGAGAAAATTGTCGGCATCCTTGCCCGCCAAACTGCATACCGGCTCAAAAGTATCAGTGATCGTAGCTTTGCGCAACGAATCCCGTAATGTGGAATCACTGGTTAGCAGCCTGTTAAACCAACAAACTAACAATATTGTTTTCGATCTCCTTTTTGTGGACGACCATTCAACCGACGATACTTTGCCGTTGCTCCAAAGTTGGGCTGAAATCCATCCTGAACGAATCAAGGTGCTGAAGGCTTCAGGCGAGGGCAAAAAAGCTGCCTTACGTCAAGCAATTGAAGCTTCGGATGCAGAAATCATCCTGACGACGGATGCCGACTGCCGCCCTCAACCTTTCTGGCTTGCGCTGATGGTGGCACCTTTTGGCGAGCCGTCTGCTCAAATGGTGCTGGGGCCGGTGCGCTTAGAACACCGAAAAAAACTCTTGGAAAAATTACAGTCACTCGAATTTTGCAGCCTGATGGGAGCCACAGGTGGTGCCGTAGCTCTGCACAAACCTTCGATGGCCAATGGTGCAAATCTGGCATTCCGGCGTAACTCGTACCTTCAAGCTTATGAAAAACAAGCAGGCCAAAACCTTGCCTCCGGCGATGACCTGTTTATAATGAATAGCTTTGAAACCATGTTCGGAGCCGAAAGCATTGGTTTTTGCAACGCGAAAAGTGCCATTGTCAGCACACAAGCCTTATCTACATTCAAAAATTTTGTATCCCAGCGCATCAGGTGGGTTTCAAAAAGCAGTGCTTACCGCAACTTATCAACCCTTATCCCGGCTTGGGTGGTTTTTATTTTCAACTTCTTTTTGATTGCCATGATGATGGCAGCAATCATTTTACCTTGGATGATTCCTGTTTTTATGCTTTTCTTCACCTTGAAAGCTCTGGCCGATTTCCCACTTGTTCGTGCAGTGGCAGTGTTCAACGGTCAAAAAAATCTCTTATGGCTTTTCGTCCCACTCAGCCTGATTTATCCGTTTTATGTAGTTTTTATTCCCCTGATTGCATTGATTACCAAAACAGAATGGAAAGGGCGCAGCCTCAAATCATAAACCGGTAATGCTTTTGCATGTATTAAAATTCCAAAAAAACTAACCAAAAGCATACCCGGTAATTCACATAAAAATCAATAAATCCCGAAGAATCACCCCTGGTCATAAAGTCTGACAACCGACTTAGGAGAATATTGTACTTTTGCTTTGGGAAAAAGAGGATATTTTTTGTCAAAAGCCTATGAGTGAACAAATTATACAAATTGAAAATGTCAGCCCACTCGATCTTTTTGGGGTAGGCGATAAACATTTGGAAACCATCAAACATCTTTTTCCTAAACTGAAAATCATTGCCCGGGGAAATCTGCTCAAAGCTATGGGCGAAAAGGAGGTACTCGACGATTTTGTACGACGTTTTGAACTGCTGATGGTTCACCTTGAGCGTTTTGGCACGATGAATGAAAAAGTGATTGAACAACTGATGATCGGAGAGGCCGACGAAAACAACAAAAATCCCGTATTTGACAAAGAAGTTTTGGTATTTGGTAGGGGAGGGCTTCAGATAAAAGCCATCACGGCCAATCAGAAAAAAATGGTTTCGGCCATTGCCGAAAATGATATGGCCTTTGCCATTGGACCTGCCGGCACAGGCAAAACGTACACAGCCGTGGCTTTAGCCGTCAGGGCATTGAAAAATAAAGAGGTTCGCCGCATCATCCTCACTCGCCCGGCCGTTGAGGCCGGCGAAAATCTGGGATTTTTGCCCGGTGATATGAAAGAGAAACTCGATCCTTATATGCAACCGCTCTACGATGCCCTGCGTGATATGCTGCCACAGCAAAAACTCTTAACCTTCCTCGAAGACGGAACCATCGAAATTGCTCCATTGGCATTCATGCGCGGACGCACTTTGGATCATGCCTTTGTGATTCTCGATGAAGCCCAGAATGCCACCCTCAGCCAAATGAAAATGTTTCTCACCCGTATGGGAAAATCATCAAAATTCATCATTACAGGCGACATCACACAAATTGACCTCCCACGGCAACAATCCTCAGGCCTGGTGCAGGCTCAGGAAATCCTGAACAAAGTGAAAGGAATTGAATTTATCACCCTCGACGAAAAAGATGTCGTGCGCCATCAATTGGTCACCCGCATCATCAAAGCTTTTGCCCATTTTGAAAAGCCGGAGCAGACAAAACACAATAACCCATCCGATTCATCCGAAAAAAACCTGTAACACCATGGCCACTAATATTTTAACCGAAACCCATTTCCGTTTTCCACAACAAACCGCATTTTACAAAGGAAAAGTTCGCGATGTCTATACCATTGCCGACGATTTGTTGGTGATGATTACCACCGACCGCATTTCGGCTTTCGATGTGGTTTTGCCTCGTGGAATTCCGTTCAAGGGGCAAGTACTCAACCAGATAGCTTCTTATTTTTTAGACCAAACCGCCGATATCGTTCCAAACTGGAAAATGGCCAATCCGGATCCTGTGGTTACCATCGGCCGCAAGTGTAAACCATTTGCGGTGGAAATGGTCATCCGTGGATATCTCACAGGAAGTGCCTGGCGAAACTATCAAAAGGGAAATCGTTTGCTTTGTGGCATAACTGTGCCCGATCAAATGCGCGAACATCAACGTTTTGCATCACCCATCATAACGCCCAGCACCAAAGCCGACGAAGGACACGATGAGGACATCTCAAAAGAAGAAATCATCCGGCGAGGCTTGGTTTCGGCCAACGACTATGCCAAAATCGAACAATATACCTATAACCTCTTTAAAAGAGGAAGCGAAATGGCAGCAAAACAAGGTCTTATCATGGTTGATACCAAATATGAGTTCGGAAAAAGAGGGAACGAAATCTTTCTCATTGATGAAATCCACACCCCCGACTCGTCGCGTTATTTCATTGCTGCCGAATATCAGCAACGTTTCGATAGGGGAGAGGCACAAAAGCAACTTTCAAAAGAGTTCGTCAGGGAATGGCTGATGCAAAACGGATTTCAGGGCCAGACCGGACAAGACGTGCCCCCGATGGATGATAATTATGCGAACAGGGTTTCGGAACGATACATCGAGCTTTTTGAAAAACTAACCGGCAAAGCATTCGTCAGAGCAGATAGCCAAAACATCGTGCAACGCATCGAAAATAATGTGATGGATTGTTTGCAAAAAATTGGCATCAAATAAATTTTGGGTGTATCCTAAATAGGCAATTCAAACGATTTAGTTCATTCCAAAGGCTGCCTTCACCTGCTCAACCCAGT
Source organism: Bacteroidales bacterium (assembly GCA_039811545.1). Lineage (GTDB taxonomy): Bacteria > Bacteroidota > Bacteroidia > Bacteroidales > F082 > JALNZU01. The sequence continues at coordinate 3,620 of JBDHYV010000035.1, forward strand.
GTTTTATCCGCACTGTGCTTTGCCCTGACTGATTGTCCTGATCGAGCACCAAACCCACAAAATGGTCATTCTCAATGGCTTTCGATTCGATGAAATGATAGAAATTGGTAGCCGTAAACCCATAAATGGAGCAACCTTTGTCGCGAATCCGCTCATAAAGCAACCCTAAACCGTTGGCAAAAGTTTCGGGATAGGAATCTTGGTCACCCAACCCAAAAAGTGCAACTTTTTTACCTTTCAGATTCATTTGGTCGAGTTCTGAAAGGAAATAGTAGAAATCGTCCTGAAAGTCGCCAAAGCCCCAGGTGGATAGGCCAAAAATAAGGTATTCATAAGGTTCGGCATCGGCTGCTTTGGCACGCTCCACATTGAAAAGTTTAACATTTTCGAGGCCAAACTCGCGTTGTATCAGAAAGGCAACTCCTTCGGTATTTCCGGTGGAACTGCCATAAAACAAGGCTATTCTTTCCATTTCAAAAATTTTTATCATAAACATCATTGGCCGCCGAAAGTTCAATCTCATCAGTCAGGTATAATTCTGGCAACAGAAAAGAGCTGTGAGAAGAAAAAAACTGCTATTCGATAAAAACAGTATGTAATGTTGTCAATATCTTTACCTTATCCTCATCCTTTCGTTTCCTGTAAAAGTCGCGCAGCAGCATAATCGTATGTTGAATTGTCTCTCTATTGCTGCAAGGATGGTAAAGGCGTTCGGTTGGCTTCAAACCGTGCAAATGAAAATAAAGTGCTACTCGTTTCTGGTTAAAAACTACTCCTCTTTTCATCGGATTAATGTAAAAAAGAAGATGTTCGTCGGCACTAAAGCCTTCCGTCCCCATAAATCTGGAATCAACATAGGCTATACAGAAAAAATTTGGCAGATTGACACCGAAAAGTGGGATTTTCAACGATTGGGCGAGAGAGATATAAAGCATCGAGAGCGAAAGCGGATTTCCAGTGTATGTGTCCAGAATTTTATCAAGATCAAAGGTTACATTGTAAAGGTTTTCATCCGGGTCGCAATTGAACTGATGAACATCGAAAAAAACATGATTCAGCACCTTGACACGTTCTAACGGGCTGAGCCAGTCATTATATTCCTCAAAAAGGTCTTGCAACAGTGCATTTCGTTTTTCGATAATCATCGCGCTATTTGAAGTGGAAAAAATCGCGCTATTCACGATAAAGTATCCTTCAAAGATGTCGTTATTACTTCTTAACATCCATGTTTTTAATTCGTTAACATGTTTAGACAACAAAAGTTCATTCCTTACCGAAACAATACGCTCATAAAACACGGGGTTATCCGTTGCGTGGAGTGCTTCTTCCAGAAAGGGCAATCCATAATAACCATAATTGAGAATTCCATGGCGCACTTTTTCAAACAAATGGCTATCGGGTTCATCAGCCAAACTGATTAAAGCCTCAATTTCGGTTCTCAATTTTATCTCTTTATTCATTGTAAACGCCCTCTCCGTTCGTCTTATCGCTTCGCGCATCGAAGCCAAAAATACATTGTTTTCGATAGTAAGACACTAAAAGCCTGCTGAAAATTGTCTCATTTCTTAAAAAATTTGGCATATCGGCATTTAACCAAAAGCGTGTTATCTTTGTCTTTAACATTGATAATTCAACTTCAACTTATCATTCAACTCCATCCGGAACAGGGTAATGTGTGGCAGGTTTCAGCTATCGGTAAAAGGAAAAGAAATTAGCGAACGTTTCGATATTGAGGTTCACGATGAAATCCATCGTCCGGCTTCGGGACAGGTTTCAGCGACTTTGGGTTTCAATTGCGCGCCCTTTCAATGGCTTCCGCTGATTCTCAACACTCAGCCGTTTCAGATCAGTTATCTTCGTTGGGGGTTGCTTCCTTCGTGGATTTCCGACCCACGGGCAGCCTCAAAAATGATTAATGCGAGAGCTGAAACCCTTCACGAAAAACGGGCATTTAAAACCGCTTATCAGCAAAGACGATGTCTTGTGCCAGCCAACGGTTTCTACGAATGGAAAGCCAACGCAATCCGCCAGCCTTATCGGTTTTTCATGCGCGATGAAAGTATCTTTGCCTTTGCCGGAATCTGGGAACAGTGGAGCAGCAATAATGGTGAATTGATTTCTACTTTTTCCATCGTTACAACCTCCGCCAACCGCCTGATGGAATCTATTCATCATCGCATGCCGCTCATCCTGCATCGCAAAGACGAAAAAATATGGCTCGGTAGCAGCGATATCAACCAAATTCAGCCTTTGCTCAAGCCCTTTCCGGATGAGTTGATGGATTGTTATCCCATCTCGTCATTGGTGAACAAGATAACGAACGACGATGAACGACTTATTATTCGACAACCTGTGCAACAGGATCTTTTTGAATAATTTTTGTTTTCGACCTCATTCCTTCTTTTCGCTTTGCTGGTCTTTCCACAGTTGTGAAAACGATTTTTTCGCCACTTTGGGAAGAATGCGGTGAGGTCCCCATTGCTTGGCAACGAAATATTTTAAAACTTTGTTTTTTGTACCGCTTTTAGGCATATCAAGCAGACTGCGTTTCAACATCACCCGGGTTGAGTTCTTCAACATAAATTTTTCTGACGAAGTTGGTAAACCGGCTTCAACAAACTCTTTCCTATTAAGGACAAGCATCTGGTGCAAGGGAATTTTCACCGGACAAACCTCCGTACATGCACCACAAATGGTGGAAGCATAGCTCAGATGGCCATATTCGCGCATGCCTTTCATGAGTGGTGTTATCACCGCACCAATGGGACCTGAATAAGTGGTGTCGTAGGCATGACCACCAATATTTTTGTAAACCGGGCAAACATTCAGGCAGGCGCCACATCGGATACAGCTTAATGCTGCACGATGACCAGTTTTTGCCAATATACTGGTGCGCCCATTGTCAAGCAGAATTACCACCATCTGCGAAGGTCCTTTGCCGTTTTTTGCCGGTCCGGAAATTAGAGAATTGTAGGCCGTCAACAGTTGTCCGGTGCCGTGTGTAGCCAAAAGTGGCCAGAAAAGATCAAGTTCCTCAGCCGAAGGAATCACTTTTTCAATTCCGGCAATCACAATGTGAAGCTTCGGAAAAGCCATGCTGAGCAGAGCATTGCCTTCATTTTCGGTAACAGCGATGCTGCCTGTGTCGGCTATCAGGAAATTGGCTCCGGTGATACCTGCTCCGGCTTGCCGAAACTCGCTGCGTAAATGCTGACGCACAAAGGCAGTAACTTCCTGCGGACTGCTGTGTTCAGGCAAGTCATACTTCTCGTGAAACATTGCCGACACATCTTCTTTATTCTTATGGATGGCCGGAGTAACAATATGATAAGGTTTTTCGCCGGCTTGCTGCACAATGAACTCGCCTAAATCGGTTTCGATGACTTGAATTTTTTTCTTTTCTAGCCTGACATTCAGATCAATTTCTTCGGCTGTCATGCTTTTTGATTTGACAACTTTATCAATCTGTTCGTTTTTCAATAATTTAATGATCTCATTTACTGCATCTTCTGCATCTAAAGCCCAAATAACCTTTCCACCATTACGCTGAAAATTCGACTCAAATTCGAGCAAGTATTTCTCAATTTGCCAAAGCGATTTATGTTTGAGGCTATAGGCACGCTGACGCAGCATTTCCAAATGAGCCAACCTCGTTTTTCCGATTTTGGCAGCCATTTCATATTGTGCCATATTGTGCAACATGATTTGGCGGTGCTTTTGATCGAAAGCCTTCTTTTCGCTTTCCTTTAAAAATATTTGTTTCCTATCAGCCATATTATCAGCTTATTAAGTTAACAAATGTGATATTTTTTCAATTCGTTGCAAGTGCCGCCCACCCTCGAAAGGAGTCGTTAAAAAAGTAAGAACCATCTTCCAGGCTAAATCAAAATTGAGAAAACGACCCGGAAGCGACAAAATATTGGCATCGTTGTGCAGCCGTGTGAGTGCGCATTGTTCAACATCCCAACACAAGGCTGCCCTCACAGCCGGATATTTATTGGCTGTCATCTGTGCACCATTGCCACTGCCGCATAAAATAATCCCTAACGCAAATCGGCCTTCATTGATGGCTGCGGCCAATGGATGGATAAAATCAGGATAATCAACACTTTCTGTTGAGTAAGTTCCAAAATCTTCAACCTGATAACCTGCCTCAGTGAGTTTTTTTCGCAGAAATTCCTTCATCTCAAATCCACCGTGATCACTTGCAAGAGGTATCGTTTGATTGCTTTGTTCCATTGTTGATATCATTTTTGCAAAAGTATCCATTTTTATACCGCAAAACCAGCATTAAGATTGAAAATGAATGTATTATTAAAAGTAAAGTTATCAACAGTTTTGAGGTAACATTCATGTAATGAGTGTTTTAAAAAGTTATTAACATTTTTAGTCTTCTTTTGTTAGTAGCTTGTTGACCAAAAAGGATAAGTTAGGGCTGTTTCCAGCGTAATTGGTAGGCACGAATTTCTATCAACAATTTGAGCTGTTTTATGAGTATTTTTCAACATGTTTTTTAACAACAAAATGTGATTCAAAAAAAATAAGTTATCAACAAAACGAAAAAGTCCCGATTTTGTATAGACTTCTTATTGATTATTTATCAGTCGTTTACGAATCTACATTTGTCAACAATCTGTTGATAAAGTCTGATAACCCATAAAAGCAAACTTTTTATCAAAAAGTTATCCCACTATTAACATCTCTATAATAATAACAATATATTTTTTATAAAAACCTCTTATTATTATGCTTCGCAACCGGCCGATTGATTTTTTGTTCTTCGCTTTTGTCGTATTTTTGTCAAAGGGATAAACTTCAAAAAAGTACTTAATATGTTAAATATTAATATTTTACAGGAAATTGAACGTCTTCGCAAAGATAAAAATGCCATCATTCTGGCGCATTATTATCAGATACCTGAGATTCAGGATTTGGCCGATTATGTGGGCGACAGCTTGGGTTTGGCCCGCGAAGCAGCCAAAACCGATGCGCAGATGATTGTGTTTGCCGGGGTTCATTTCATGGCAGAGACGGCAAAGATACTCAATCCGGAAAAGCTTGTGGTGCTTCCCGACTTAGAAGCCGGTTGCTCGTTGGCCGACAGTTGTCAGGCCGGAGATTTCGCCCGTTTTCTGAAAAATTATCCCGATCATCTGGTGATTTCTTACATCAATTGCACTGCCGAAGTGAAAACCCTATCCGACATCATTTGCACCTCGGGCAATGCAGTACAAATTGTCGAGTCGCTGCCGAAAGACCAGAAAATTGTGTTTGCACCCGACAAAAATTTGGGTGGCTACATCAACAAAGTTACCGGACGCGATATGATTCTTTGGGATGGTACCTGTGAGGTTCACGACATCCTCACTGCCGAAGCCATCGTTCGAATGAAGGCAGAAAACCCCGATGCCCTCTTGATTGCTCATCCTGAGTGTCAGGCTGCAGTGCTCGAACTGGCCGATTTTGTAGGTTCTACAACGGCATTGCTCAACTTTACTGCAAAAAGTAATGCACAGAAATTTATTGTGGCCACCGAAAGCGGAATCCTTCACCAGATGCAAAAATCGAACCCAGCGAAAAGTTTTATCATCGTCCCAACCAACGAAACATGCAGTTGCAACGACTGTCCGTATATGAAACTCAATACCGTTGAAAAACTTTATTTTGCGCTGAAAAATGAAAAACCGGCCATAGAACTGCCGTCTGACTTGATGGAAAAGGCCAGAAAACCTATTGATCGAATGCTCGAATTGTCATTGCAACTCGGACTTGTCAAATAATGCAGCAAATGAAAAACAAAACAAACATTTTCCTTTTTGCAACATTGATGGTAATTGGCACTGCTTGCGCATCGCGCAAAACCGTCTATTTCGACCAACAACTTAGGCGAAATATAGAATCATACGGAATAGATCTGCCTGATGTGCAATTCTATAACTCGAAAAAAATTGTCCTTGAACGAGACCTGAGTTATGAAGAAACAAAGGTAGCTTCCGGAAAAATCCGCTTCGAAAACGGACGGTTTATCGAAAAAATTATCATCAAAAAGCGAACACCCGGAGTATGCGAAAACTTTGAAGACAATTTTGTGGAAGTATCATTTGAGCAGGGCGACAACACCACCCTCAAATTTATGCGCGACGGCAAAAATTATTATCGCCTATCGGCTCTTGAATGGAAAAATAGACTTGGAAAAGTGGCTTACGACACCACCATGTATTTTATTTTGCCCGGTGGAGAAAATGCCTTGTTGAAAGTAAAAGCCGAAGATATATACCGTTTCGAGAAAAAAGAAAGAGTGGCACCCGGACGAAAACTCTCGAAATAGTTGTAGCATCAAAGTCTAATGAAATCTGCAATCATATATCTTTTACTTCTCTTTCCATTTGTGGCCGAAGCACAATCCGACACAACAGAAGCACTTTTTTACTACCCTAACGGAAATTTGTCCAGCAAAGGATGGCTAGTAAACGGAAAACCAGATGGATATTGGAAAACTTATTATGAAAACGGTACACTTAAAACCGAGGGAAACCGTAAAAATTACCAGCTCGACAGTTTATGGATTTTCTATGATGAAAATGGACGAAAATCATTAGAAATCAACTATCTGAATGGTAAAAAAAATGGAAAACGCATTTCTTATCTGGCCGATGAAGTGATTTATGAAAACTTCAACCAGGATGTAAAAGACGGTTTCACCCAACATTATGACGTGAAAGAGCGCTTACTGAAAAAGATTCCTTTTGTCAATGGCCTTGAAAACGGAACAGCCTGGCAATACGACACTTTAGGGACAATACAGGAAATTGTTGAATATAAAAGGGGTTATATCACCTCGCGCGAAAGAATCAACCGAAACGACCCCGAAGGAAGGGCAGTGGGTCTCTGGAAATGGTTTTTCGAAAACGGAAACCTGAAACAAGAAGGACATTTCAAGAATGGTTTGAAAAACGGCATATTCAAAACGTTTGATGTAAACGGAAACCTCATCACAATTGAAAAATTCAGTGATGGTGTGAAACAGGAAAGTGCCGAAGAAGTGGCCAAACTCGAACTTCGAAAAGATTATTATCCAAGCGGAAAGGTTAAAGTCGAAGCAACTTATCGTAACGGGATTCCCGAAGGGGTAAGGCGCGAATTTGATGAAGCCGGAAACGTGACCCAAGCATTCACCTTCAGCAAAGGAAAAATGACAGCCCGCGGAATAGTGGACAACGCCGGCCTGAAACAAGGTGAATGGAAGGAGTTTTATCCCGATGGAAAACTCAAAAGCGAAGGTGCTTTCTACGAAGGAAAAAAAAGTGGAAAATGGCTGTTTTACTATCCGCAGGGAAGCCTCGAGCAGGAAGGAAATTACAACAGCAAAGGCGAACCCGAAGGCGAATGGATTTGGTACTATACCGATGGAGACCTACTTCGCCGCGAAGAATACCACAATGGCGAACGCGATGGGGATTTAGTGGAATATGACCGGAATAACCGAATCCTGGCCCGTGGAGAGTATATCAACAACAAGGAAGAAGGCCCCTGGGTGGTTCAAAACGGTTACCAACGCGAAGAAGGAACCTTTTCGGAAGGAATGTGCAACGGATTATGGAAACATTATGATCAAAACAACCGATTGGTCTTCGAAGGCGCATTTATTGAGGATAATCCCAACGGAAAACATACCTGGTATTACTCCAACGGTGTAAAAAAAGAAGAAGGATATTATATCATGGGACGAAAAAACGGCATCTGGCGAAAATGGAACGATGACGGAAGCCTTATCCTCGAAACAGAATATCAGAACAGCATTGAAAAAGCATACGATGGTATCAAAATACCGGAAGAAGATCTGCTCATTATTGACGAATAAACCTGTTCTGAAAGAACATACATCCTGAATTAGGAAAAAGTTAAAGGCAAATTCTTTAAACCATCATAATCGCCTACGATTTGAATATCCGTGTTATGAATCAAAATCCCATTTTCCGATTATTTCAACCGAAAAATGTATCTTTGTCCCAAACCTTAACCTGAAAAACTTATGAAGAAAATTGCTTTTCTGAGCCTTATTGCAGCTTTTCTGATGTCGTGCGGAAACAACCCTAAAACATCTTCCGATAACGCTTCATCAGCCGAAAGTATTCAACCTGTGCAGATTACCGTGGCCAACTTCAGCGAAAAAGCTCCCGAACTCGTGGACAAGTTAATCTCCATTCGCGGTATTGCCGACCATATTTGCAAGCATGACGGAAAAAAACTCTTCCTTGTGGATACCATCTCCGATGGCCGGGTGAAAATCGTTACAGGCGAAAATGTTGCTGCTTTCAACAATGAATATGAAGGCTACGACTTTGAAATTACCGGTAAAGTGCTCGAAACCGTTGTTGACGAGGCTTACCTTCAGGAGTGGGAAGAAGAAATAAAAGCCGGCATCGAGGAAAAGAAACATCTCGAAGGTGGAAAACCTGCCGAAGCCACCGAGGAAGACCATCACAGCGACGAGGAAGCCATGCAATCCATCCAGAGATATCGTGACCAGATGGCCGAAAAAGGTATCAACAAACTCTCCTTCTACTCCATCGAAGCCACTTCGTATCAGGTAATTAAAGAAGAATAAAATCCACCATTTTATCGGAAAACCAGACAATGAAACGGTCTGGTTTTTCGTTTTTATGGCGTCAAACAGAATCTCGTATGCAATTCAAATGGAGAAAATGGAACAGGGCCATTCACCGCGATTTTGGCTACCTGTTTTTTGCCATGACAGTGATCTACGGGCTTTCGGGCATTGCCTTGAATCATCGCAACGACTGGAATCCCAACTACGTTGTGATTGAAAAAGTCGTCAACGAGCCTCCTTTTTCCGAAAAGCCTACTAAAAGTCAGGTGAAAGAACTGCTTGAGAAATACGGCGTTGGCGATTATTACCGCAAACATGCTTTCCCTTCGGAAAAACGCATGAAAGTGTATCTCACGGGGGGAATGGCAACCTTAAACCTCGAGACCGGCCAGGGCAGCATCGAAATTACCAAAAAACGCTTCTTCTTTCGCGAAGCCAACTATCTACACTATAATCCTTCTGTTTATTGGACCTGGTTTTCCGACATTTATGCAGGTGCTTTGGTGTTACTGGCACTTAGCGGAATTCTCATCCCACGCGGTGCCGATGGAATCACTGCACGCGGCGCATGGCTCACCTTGCTGGGTATCATCATCCCTCTGGCCTTCATCTTTTATTATCTTTAGGGTTTATAAATTTATTCTCTGAAACGGAATAGAAATTGAAAGCTTCATTCACGGCGATAATTTTAATCCATCCAATTCACAGATCAATGAAAAAAAAATTAACCCGATAACCTTTCGCGTGGCAGGAGGGCTTGGGAGCATTTTCTTACAGCCATCCCTAAATTAATGATGTATTTACATTCAAAATCAGAAAGAACAGCACCGTAAGAAATCCTTCGTAGAAGGATTTCTTGAAATCTTGAATCAATATGAGATTGATTATAACGAAACATACATATTTTACCGCATTGATAAAAGGAGGTAATGCTATACCAACCTAAAAGCGAGCTTTTTCTGGAGAGAAAAAGCTTTACACCTCGAATTTGCCAAAATCGTAAAAACTTAAATTATAATTCACTATGATCGGACTTTGGCTGGCTGTTGCCTTTGTTTTATGGTATTCAACATCGCTCTATATTTCCGAAACTTTTGCATCCAAATGGCCCGGAAAACAGATGTTGTTTTTTATTTCTTTCATTATGAGCCCTATCATCGGTCTTTTATTCGTATTTTTGAGCAAGCGAATAAAAAAATAGAGATATGAAAACCTATCATGCTCCGGCCGAGCGTGCAGAAACCAAACAACTTCTGCACGACATGAATATATTCGCCAACCTTGAAAGTGTGGACGAATTGGTCAACGCCCTCCCTTTTATTGTTGCTGTGCTGAACAAAGAACGTCAAGTTGTTTACAGCAATCAAACCCTGATCAACGCTTTAGGAATCACCGATTTGAAAAAAATAATCGGTCTTCGTCCGGGCGAACTTCTCCACTGTGTGAATGCCACAAAAAACGAAGGCGGTTGCGGAACTTCCGAAAATTGTTGCTGTTGCGGAGCCGTCAATACCATTTTAGATTGCATCGAAAACAACTGAAAAGCAACTTCCGAATGCCGCATTACCGCTTATGCTTCTGAAAAGGAAATTGCCTATGACCTCTCTGTGACCGCTTCGCCTTTCATCTACAACAACCAGCATTATGTCATCCTGTCGCTACTGGACATCAGCAACGAAAAACGCCGCCACGCCCTCGAAAAAATCTTCTTTCACGATATTTTAAACACCGCAGGAGGCATCAGAGGCTTCCTCGATTTTGTCTCTACCAGCGATGACACTCAAGAAATCAAAGAATTTGTTGGCATTGCCAACAAACTTAGCGAAAACCTGATGGACGAAATCATCGCCCAGCGCCAACTGCTTGCGGCCGAAACCGGTGAGTTGAAATATAATCCTAAAGAGTTAGAAGTCAACCAGATACTTTCTGAAATCAAAAGTACATTGGAACATCATTTTGTTGGACAGGGCAAGAAAATTTCGATTCTAAGAGGCGACAAATTACCTTTCTATTCCGATCCGGTGTTGTTGAAAAGGGTGTTGATCAATTTATTGAAAAACGCCCTCGAAGCCTGCCATGCCAGCCAGACGGTGACATTAGGATACAAAAAACCCGAAGACAGCCATATTGAGTTTTTTGTACACAATCCGGGCTATATGAGTCGGGAAGTTCAACTTCAGATTTTTCAGCGGTCGTTTTCAACCAAAGACAAATCGCGCGGGCAGGGAACCTACAGTATCAAGCTGCTCACCGAGCAATATCTGAAGGGAAGCGTCAGCTTTGTATCCCAGGAGGAAGAGGGGACTACGTTCTATATTAA
>JBDHYV010000036.1:0-14318 GCA_039811545.1 Bacteroidales bacterium
GCGTATAGCGCGCATGGCACCGCGCAAATCGTCTTTCATTTCATCGTTGTTGATGCCTGACCTTGCCTTGGCCACAATGGTAGTTCCGTTACGCAGGTCAATCACATTTCGGCCAAACTGCACCGGAATCAATGCCGATTTATCGTTGGAGTTGCCAAACATATTCTGACCCTCCTTTTTCAGCACCCCGATAACATCTAATCTCAGTCCGAACACTTTAACCGTCTGTCCGACAGGGTCTGACGATGGGAAAAGATTCTCGGCCACTTCGGCACCCAAGATGATAACACCTCTTCCGGAAGCCGACTCCTGTGCGGTAAAATAACGCCCCGAGCCAAGGTCGAAAGGCATCACTTCTGAATAATCGTGCGACACAGCATTCACCTGAACGTTATCCACGGTGGCCGAGCCCGCACTCACACTCTTGTTGTCGCCGGTCATAAAAGCAAAAGCGTCAACAGTGAGTGCGCGTTTCTCGAGTTCTGAAAGTTCGCGAAGGCTCGACTCGGGCCGCTGCCAGTATTTCCACCAAGGATAATCGGAGCCACCCATAGCCCAAGGCCATTTTTGAATGAACAACACATCATTGCCTAAAGAGTTGATGTTGGAACGAATGGAGTTTTCAAGGCTGTCGAAAACAGAAAATACCGCTATAATCGAGAAAATGCCGATAGTGATGCCTAACAACGACAAAAAAGTGCGCACCTTATTGACCAATAGTGCCGATACGGCAAACCGGAAACTTTCGCTCAGAAGCCTGAAATAGATCGGCATAAGAAGAATGGTTTTGAAGCAGTCAAAAGTACGTATTTTGAAAATGCAGAGTGTTTTTAACATAAGCTTTTATAGTTTTTTCTGATGCAATAACACGTGGCCGAGGTTTGTCACAATCACATTTTGACGTATCTTTGCCGCCCAAAATATCTGACAATGAATGAAAAAGAGCCGGGTGGAAAGCGCGCGCCGCGCAAACGGATACAACGCGATCAAAAACCCACGGAATCGGGTAGTTACGGCCGTAAAGGAAGTTTTGGCGCGCATAGCGACCTGAACTCCGGTCGTCCACGCGACACCAGAGATGCTTCAGCACCCTCACGCCCGGGCTTTGGCAAACGTGGTGAAACTCCGTCCTCGGGAGGCAAACCCTTTAAAAGCCGCAACAGCGAAGAAAAATATCCACACGGAAAACCAGACCGACCTGCACGAAGCAGCAGAACAGAACAATCCGGTCGAGGCTACCGCGACGACCGACCATCGGAAAATCGCGCAGAAAAACCAGCCTACGGACGTAAGAAATACTCTGCCGACAGAGAGCAAAATACAGCTTATGCGGGAAATCCGCGTCAGCCGGAAAAAGAACAGCGTGAATGGAAACCTCGCCGAAAACCGGCCGGTGGCGACAGAATCCGGCAGAGCCGCAACAGAACCGATAAAAAAGAAATCATCCGCTTAAATAAATATTTAGCCGATGCCGGCATCTGCTCACGCCGCGAAGCCGACGACCTCATTCAAGCCGGAACAGTAACCGTCAACGGGGAAATAATAACAGAATTAGGAACCAAAGTCAGTATCCACGACAAGGTCAACTATGGCGGGCAAACCCTCCGCCGCGAAAAACTTCGTTATGTTCTGCTCAATAAACCCAAAGGATACATCACTACTTCCGACGACCCTTTCAACCGGAAAACAGTAATGGAACTCGTGAAAACCGCCTGCGAAGAACGCATCTATCCCGTAGGCAGGCTCGACCGCAACACCCTTGGACTCTTATTACTGACCAATGACGGTGATCTGGCCAAAAAGATGATGCATCCAAAACACGGGGTGGCAAAACTCTATCATGTTTTTCTCGACAAACCGCTAACCAAACATGATCTTTTACAGATTGCCGAAGGCCTCGAACTCGAAGACGGCAAAGCGGAAGTGGACGCCATCAGTTATGTGAACAAGGATGACACAAAAAAAGAAATCGGCATCGAAATTCATTCGGGCAAAAACCGTATTGTTCGACGCATTTTTGAACACCTTGGGTATCATGTCGTTAAACTCGACCGGGTGATGCTTGGCGGATTGACAAAATTAGATCTTCCGCGCGGAAAGTTCCGTCACCTGACTTCAGCCGAAATCTCGATGCTTATGCGCATCAGGTAATCAAACAAATATGCCAGCTTTTTAAAGCTGTTTGACAGGAATTATATATCTGAAAGCGATCTTTTTGCTTGTGAGCCACTGTTTATCAGTGATTCGATTCGGTGTCGGATTTCAATTTAAACACCTGAGCATAAAGTTTCATCTGCTTAATCATAGACAACAAGCCGTTGGAACGGTTAGGCGAGAGTTGATCTTTCAATCCGATATCATCTAAAAAAGAAAGGTCGCTGTTGAGGATATCTTCGGGCTTTTGTCCGGAGTACATTCGTATGAGCAGACTGATGATTCCTTTGGTAATGACGGCATCGCTATCGGCAGTAAAAAACACTTTCCCATCTTCATAAGCAGCATGAAGCCATACTTTCGACTGGCATCCACTAATCAGGTGATTGTTGGTTTTGTACCGGGCATCAATGAGCGGCAGGTCTTTTCCCATCTCCACAAGCAGATTGTATTTGTCGAGCCAGTCGTCAAAAACAGCAAATTCTTCGCTGATAATATTTTGTATATCGCTAATTGTCATAGTTTTATTGTTTTTAGCTAAGCATCAGAGCGGCTTTTTTCACTGCCGCAACAAAAGTGTCAATTTCGTGCGTTGTGTTGTAAATGGCAAACGAGGCGCGAACCGTTCCGGGGATGTTGAAAAAGTCCATTACCGGCTGGGCGCAGTGATGTCCGGTGCGAACGGCAATGCCCATTTTGTCGAGCAATGTTCCAAGGTCGAAAGGATGGATGTCGCCAACAAGGAATGAGATGACGGATGCCTTTTCAGGAGCCTGCCCGAAAAAACGAATTCCCGGAATCTTGCTCAATTGAGCCGTGGCATAATCCAGCAACTCCTTTTCGTGAGTTGCAATGGCTTGATAACCCGTGTTGCGGATAAACCTCAAAGCGGTTTCCATACCCAAAACTGCTTCCACATTTGGGGTGCCGGCTTCGAACTTAAATGGCAGCACATTGAAAGTGGTTTTATCAAAACTTACGCTGTCCACCATTTCGCCTCCAAACTGATAAGGCGGCATTGCTTCGAGCCATTTTTCTTTTCCATAAAGCAAGCCAGCTCCCATTGGGCCATAGGCTTTGTGGGCCGAGAAAGCAAAAAAGTCGCAATCCAGATCCTGTACATCAATTTCGGTATGCGCAATGGCTTGCGCGCCATCAACCAACACCGGGATGTTGCGATCGTGGGCCATGCGAATCATGGTTTTTACCGGATTGATGGTGCCTAAGGCGTTGGAAGTGTGTGTGATAGCAACAATCACCGGCTGTTTATCAAGGAGTTGGCTATACGCCTCTAAGTTGATTTGGCCAAGCTCGTCCATTGGTGCCACTAACAATTTTCCGTTGTGTTGCAGGCAAAGCTGTTGCCAGGGTATCAGATTGCTGTGGTGTTCCATAGCCGTCACCAAAATGCTGTTGTCGGCTTTCATTCGCATCCGGCCGAAAGAATGGGCAGCCAGATTAATGGCTTCGGTGGCTCCTTTAGTAAAAATGATTTCGTGGGCTTTGGCTGCATTGATCATGGATGCCGCGAAACGTCGCGCCTCTTCGAAAGCCTCCGTAGCCTGCTGGCTCAGGTAGTGCACTCCCCGGTGGATGTTACTGTTTTCGTAGCGATAATAATGGCTTATCCGTTCGATGAGTGCAAGCGGTTTATGGGTAGTGGCCGCATTGTCGAAATACACAAGCGGTTTGTTGTACACCTTTTGGTGAAGTGCCGGAAACTGCTCTCTTATAGCCTCAAGATCAAACATTTGGCTTTTTTAGCTTAGAGTTTCGACAGGTCAATATCAAAAAAGTACTCCTTTTCGGGTGTGCCACAATGCAGCACACAGGTTTCGCAGACAGAAAGTTCTCCTCTGAGGCGTTTTTTCACCATATCGTCAATGCGGATTCTAAGCCCTTCGATGCTTATGGCATTGATCACATCGGCTGCAAAGGCATACATCAACAGCAGACGGGCATTGGCCTGGCTGATGCCACGTTGGCGCAGATAGAACATGGCTTCCTGATCGAGCTGACCCACAGTGGCACCATGGCTGCACTTCACATCGTCGGCATAAATTTCGAGAAAAGGCAAGCTGTTGATGGTGGCAGTTGGCTTGAGAAGGATATTCTTGTTGTTCTGAAAGGCTTCGGTTTTCTGGGCATCTTTCTCCACATAAATATAACCGTTGAAAACAGCCGTTGCTTCGTCGTCGAGAATACCTTTAAACAATTCGTTGCTCGTACAATGGGCTGCATTATGGAGTACGCGTATCTGATTATCAATATGTTGATGCTTGTCCATCAGATAAAGCCCCAACACATCGGCATGTGCGCCTTTGCCATTCAGTGCCACTTCGATATTGTTGCGGATCAGGCCACAGTTGAAAGTGAGCGCATTGGTTTTCACCGTACTGTTTTCCTGTTGCCGGATAAAAGTGGAGTTAATCAAAGCCGAAGAATTATTCAGATTTTGAAGCTTGTATAATTCCAGATGAGCGTTGGGAGCAACAAAAATCTCGGTAACCGTGTTGATGAGGCAGGGTTTATGGTTGATGGAGTCGTCGCAGTGCATCAGGCTCAGGCTGCTGTTTTCTTCGAGTATGACCAATTGCCGGCTTTGAACGAAAACGGGGTTTTCGTGGTTCACCATTTTAATGATCTGCAAGGTTCGTTTTGTCTGTACACCTTTTGGCACATAGATAAACACCCCGTCCTGAGCCATGGCCGTGTTGATGTTCACAAAACCATTGTCGTTGCCATGGGCAGCTTGTCCGAAGAATCGGTCGAACAGTTCGGGCATTGCTTTTTTGGCATCGGAAAGTGAGCCGTAAACGATGCCTTCGCTATTGGTTTGCAAACCCGCTTTTTCGCTCAAATACCAGCCGTTGAAGACCGAAATAATTTCGGACTGGAAGTTGAGCACCTCGCAGCGAAAAATATCATGAATGTTTTGGGGTGGTTTTTCGGGGGTCAGTTCGTGGATAAAAGGCTGATCCAGTATCTCTTCGAGATCGGTAAACCTCCATTTTTCCATTTCGCTGCTTGGAAATCCATTGTCCAAAAAGCGTTGAAAATGTTCTTTACGGATGGCTTTCACCTTGTCTGAATCGTGCGCCATCAACTGATTTTCTCTGGCTCTAAACTGGCCGACGAGCAGTTGCTCCAAAGGTATGGAAGGTGAGTTATTCATGGTTTTTCAGACAAGATGTTGCTCTTTAATCCATTCGTATCCTTTGGCTTCGAGTTCGAGCGCAAGGTTTTTCCCGCCGGTTTTGATAATGCGGCCGTCAAAAAGCACATGCACAAAATCGGGCACGATATAATCGAGCAGACGTTGATAGTGGGTGATGACGAGGAAAGCGTTTTCGGCGGTGCGCAATTGATTGACGCCATTGGCCACCACCCTTAACGCATCAATGTCTAAGCCCGAATCGGTTTCATCGAGAATGGCCATTGCGGGCTCGAGCATGGCCATCTGAAATATTTCGTTGCGTTTTTTCTCTCCGCCCGAGAAGCCTTCGTTCACCGAGCGGTTGGTGAGTTTTGAGTGTATTTCGACGAGCTTCTTTTTTTCTTCCATCAGTTTCAGAAACTCGCCGGCGGCAATGGGAGGCAGTCTGTTGAATTCGCGTTTAGCGTTGAGGGCAGTGCGCATGAAATTAGTCATGCTCACTCCCGGAATTTCAACGGGATACTGAAAGCTGAGAAAAATACCCATATTGGCCCTTTCATCGGGCGATTTATCCAAAATATTGATGCCTTTGTACCAGATTTCGCCTTCTGTGATTTCGTAGCCATCGCGTCCGGTGATGGCAGCAGCTAAGGTGCTTTTGCCGGTGCCGTTTGGCCCCATAATGGCATGAACCTCGCCTTTGTTGATGCCCAGATTCAAGCCTTTCAGAATTTGTTTTCCGGCGATTTCTACATGTAAGTTTTTAATGTTGAGCAACATAATCTATTTAATTCGATGATTTTCTGTGATTGTTGATTATCCCACACTGCCTTCCAAGGTGATGGCCAATAATTTTTGTGCTTCAACGGCAAATTCCATCGGCAGTTTGTTGAGCACTTCTTTTGCATATCCGTTGACAATCAGTCCGATAGCCTTTTCAGTATCTATTCCGCGTTGACGGCAATAAAAGAGCTGATCCTCCGAAATTTTGGAAGTGGTGGCTTCGTGCTCGACGATACTCGATTCGTTTTTTGCTTCGATATAAGGGAATGTGTGAGCACCACATTTATCGCCCAGCAATAGTGAATCGCACTGCGAAAAATTGCGTGCATTGGTTGCCCGAGGCAAAATTCTCACTAATCCACGATAGCTGTTGTTGCTTTTCCCGGCCGATATTCCTTTGGAAACGATGGTACTTCGGGTGTTTTTTCCGATATGAACCATTTTGGTACCGGTGTCGGCTTGTTGGAAGTTATTGGTAACGGCAACGGAATAGAACTCGCCGATGGAGTTGTCGCCCTGAAGGATGCAGCTCGGATATTTCCAGGTGATGGCCGAACCTGTTTCCACCTGTGTCCAGGATATTTTTGAGCTCACTCCTTTGCAGAGGCCACGCTTGGTTACAAAATTATAAACTCCGCCCTGCCCTTCTTTGTTGCCCGGATACCAGTTTTGTACGGTACTGTACTTCACTTCGGCATTGTCCATGGCAATAATTTCGACAATGGCGGCATGAAGCTGATTTTCGTCGCGTTGTGGAGCTGTGCAACCTTCTAAATAGCTGACATAGCTTCCTTTGTCGGCCACAATCAGGGTGCGCTCAAACTGTCCGGTATTGGCAGCATTGATGCGGAAATAGGTTGACAGTTCCAACGGGCAGCGCACGCCTTCGGGGATGTAGCAAAATGAGCCATCGCTGAAAACAGCAGAATTCAGGGCAGCAAAAAAGTTGTCGGTATAGGGCACTACCATTCCCATGTATTTCCTGACTAAGTCAGGATGGTTGCGCACGGCCTCGCTAAACGAGCAGAAAATAATGCCGTGTTTGGCAAGAGTATCCTGAAAAGTGGTTTTCACCGAAACGCTATCAATCACCGCGTCAACGGCCACACCCGAAAGCATCTTCTGTTCTTCGAGCGAGATGCCCAGTTTGTTGAAAGTGTCGAGCAGTTCAGGGTCAACCTCATCAAGACTGGCAAGCTGCTTTTTTTTCTTGGGAGCAGCATAATAGATAATATCCTGATAATTTATTTTCGGATAGTTGAGGTGTGCCCAGTTAGGTTCCTCAAGGGTTTTCCAGTGTCGGAAGGCTTTGAGTCTGGCTTCGAGCATCCATTCTGGTTCTTCCTTTTTGGCCGAGATGAATCGGATGATGTCTTCGTTGAGACCCACGGGTGCATACTCGGTTTCGATGTTGGTGAAAAAACCGTATTTGTATTCACTCGTGGTGACCTGTTCTATGATGTTGTCGTTGTTGGTTTCGTCCATGAAAAAGCCGATTACGATTGCATGAAAATTTTACGAAGTGCAAAAGTAGGCATTTTTGCCCTTCTGCTTTATCTATCAAGTGTTAAACCATCTGAAAACGTATTTGTTCAGTCGGCCGAAGTGTCTTCTTCAATGGTTTGGCCCGTGTTTTGCACATTCACCACTTTATAGACTTTGTCGTTTCGTCTGACGGGGCTTGGAGTAGTGATTGAGCAATGTTCGCCTCTCACGGTTTTTTCCACCGTTTTCATGTCCACCCTTACCTCTTCGGGTTTTAATTCGAGCACGCCGGTTGTGGGTCCCATCACAAGCAATTCATCGCCCGGTGCAAACCATTGGGTTTCCATTTTCACCTCGGCCACTCCTGCCTTGTGAAAATAGTTGACCACTTTTCCGACATAAACTTTCTTTTTGGTGGCTTTCGACCCGTAGGCATCGGTCCATTCGCCCAAACGTCGGCCCAGATAATATCCGTCCCAGAAGCCGCGGTTGTAAACGGAAGCTAAGCGGCTGTTCCATTCTTCCACTTTCTGCGGGCTAAACAGGCCGGTTTGCACAGCTTCAACGGCTTGGCGGTAAACCTGGGTTACAGTTTTCACATAGTCAGCCGACCGACCGCGCCCTTCTATCTTGAGCACTTCAACGCCGGCATCGAGGATGCGGTCTAAGAAAGCAACGGTATTCAGGTCTTTGGGCGACATGATGTATTCATTGTCCACCTCCATCTCGATTTGTTGGTCGCGGTCTTTAACGGTATAAGCGCGTCGGCAGGGCTGCAGGCAGGCACCCCGATTGGCTGATGAGTTGAGCAGATCGAGACTTAGGTAGCATTTGCCCGATACGGCCATGCACAGCGCTCCATGAACAAATATCTCGATTTTCACCAAACGGCCCGAAGGCCCGGTGATTTGTTCACGTTCAATAGCGGTAGTGATGGCTTTCACCTGGTCGAGCGAAAGCTCGCGCGCAGTAACCATCACATCGGCAAAACGGGCATAATAACGCACTGCCTCGATGTTGGTGATATTGCATTGGGTGGACATGTGTACTTCCACACCGCGTTGACGGGCATATTGAATCACCGCCTGATCGGCAGCAATGATGGCCGTGATGCCGTTTTGTGCAACGGCATTGACAAGCTCGCGCATGGCCTCCAATTCACTGTCGAAAATTACCGAGTTGATGGTTATATAACTTTTAATGCCATGGGTTGTACAGATGGAAGCAATCTGTGCAAGATCGTCTAAACCAAAGTTTTGCGACGACTTGCTGCGCATATTCAAATTTCCCACACCAAAATAAACCGAGCCGGCTCCGGCTTGTATAGCGGCCATCAGCGACTCATACGAGCCAACGGGTGCCATGATTTCAATCTGTTTCATGCGACAAAAGTAGGAGAATTTGGATTTCGGGACGTTGGATGGTTGAGCCGCCCGCCTTCAATGAACTTTTTGCGGTATAATTCCGGTGATGTGGCCGATCATAAGGCTTCGTCGGATTCGGTGTCTGTGTCGTTTATGTTGAGTGGCAACAAACGCTCAGGGACACGTTTGTCCGATTTCAGCCCAAGATTCCGCAATTGAATGGCCTGACTTATCATATTTCCGCGGCCTTCTTTAAGCTGTCCCAAAGCATCGCCGTATGCTTTCTGCGTTGCGTCGAGCTTTTTACCGATTTCTTCAAAATTTTCGGTGAACCCTACAAATTTTTCGTAAAGCAGTTCGCCGCGTCTGACGATGTCCATGGCGTTTTTGTTTTGCCACTCGCGCCTCCACAAATCGGAGAAGAGTTTGAGGCAGGCAATGAGGGTTGTGGGGCTCACAAGCAAAATTCGTTTCGAGTAGGCATAAGACCACAAGTTGGCATCGCCTTGAATGGCAAGCAAATAAGCCGGTTCGATGGGGATGAACATCATGGTAAAATCGAGAGACGCCTCTACATTGTCATACTTTTTCTCACTAAGCTGGTCAATATGGAGCTTGGTGGCATTGATGTGTTCGGTAAGGAATTTCCGTTGTTCATCGGCATCATCGCTTGCCGAATAGTTGTCGTAGGCAATGAGCGAGACTTTGGAGTCAATAATAATGACGCGTTCATCGGGCAGATTCACCTTTACGTCTAAGCGTTGAGTCCTGCCTTCGTCGTCTTTGATGGATTGTTGCACATAATATTCCCGATCTTTGGTTAGGCCCGAGGCTTCGAGAATCCGTTCGAGGATCACTTCGCCCCAGTTTCCTCTTTTCTGCGATTTGCCTTTGAGGGCAGTAGCCAAATTATTGGCTTCGGTGCTGATTTTGTTGGTCTGCTCAATGAGGCCTTTGATTCGTTCTTCGAGCGAGATACGTTGTTTGGTGTCTTCGGTATGGGTTGATTCCACCTTCTCTTTAAACTTATTGATGTCGTCTTTAAGAGGGTTTAACAGCGTTTCGATATTGATTTTGTTGGTCTCGGTAAATTTTTCCGATTTTTCCTCAAACAATCTGTTGGCAATCTTTTCAAACTGCAGATGAGCGCTTTTCTGAAGTTCTTCCATTTCGGTTTTCTGACTGAAAAGTTTTTCGTTCAAGGCCTGATGAGTGGCTTTCAGGCTGCTCATCATCGCGCTGAGTTCGACATTTTTCGCGTTGAGTTCTTCAATCTGAAGCGTTTGTTTTTCGGCAAGCTTCGACAGCCGCGAAGCGTTTTCGTTCAGCGACCGGTTGTTGGCCTGCAGTTCGGCAATGGTTTGTTTGTGGAGATTGATTTCGTCTTGCCGGCTTTGGCTTTTAGTTTGTTCGGCACTGAGTAGTTGCGCCAGCCCTTCGCATCTGTCGTTGCTGTTGGAAAGTTGTGTTTCAATCGAAACCGTTTTAGCCTGCAATTGCGACAATTCAGTTTCTCTCATCGTCAATCGTCCGGAAAGATTGTCGCGTTCTTCGCGTAACATCAGTACCTGATTCTCGGCCAATTTCTGAGTCGTAACGGCTTCATTGTATTTGAGATTCAATTCTTCAAACTGCTTTTTTGCGACTGTTTTTGTTTTGTTCAGCAAGAAAGTAACAACCCAAGCTATGATGCCGCCGGCAAAAACGCCGATGAGTAAACCCGATATCATCATTTTATTTTTATTTAATTATTAATCATCATTGATTATCAGCGTTTTGCAAAACTGAAGGCAGAATTTGACGATGATATTTCAAAAACTTCCACAGTCCAATTTCAACGCAGGGCTAAAGCCTCAAATTTAAGGAAAATACGATGCCCACATGATTTTGCCGATTCGTTTTTTCAACGAAACAGTAAAGCGTCGGATTTTTTTATGAAAAAGTCTTTGCCGGTGCTGATATTCTTCCGGCTTAGGCGCGGTTGAGTTTTGTTCTTTATTTTGAGAGATATGCAGTTTCACTCAATCGGAAACCATTTGCGAAGAATAGCCGCATAGGTTCCATCGGTTTTAGCAGCTTCGAGTGAGGTTTGCCATTGTGTTACGATATCATCATCGGTACTACGTGAGAAAGCAATATAATAATCCGACGAAAGTAAGGTGGTTTCAGGCTGCAACTGCTCGTAAGCGAAGCCTGCCTGCCGGACGATATCGGCAATGGTGATGTTCGTACACACGATGGCTTGCACTTCGCCATTCATCAGCAGATTGATCATTTCCGTGGGATCACCAACGGCCACCAAATTGGTGAAGCCCAACTCACGAAGATATTGGTCGGAAAA
This sequence comes from Bacteroidales bacterium, assembly GCA_039811545.1. GTDB lineage: Bacteria > Bacteroidota > Bacteroidia > Bacteroidales > F082 > JALNZU01. The sequence continues at coordinate 11,285 of JBDHYV010000036.1, forward strand.
CCATGAAGTCACTGTGCCAATGGCATTCAGGCTACGTGCTTCGTCCACTGTACTGATGCTGATTCCGGAACCTTTTTTCACATAAAAATAGGTGGCATTGGTTCCAATAGGGCCAACCCAACGAAAAAGGTTCTCGCGAATCGGGGTGCGATCCATTGTAAACAGACAAAAGTTGGGGTTGAGCAACGCCTGCTGATAGGCATTGCTCCAGAGTGTCAGCCGGATATCGTAGAAACGTTGATTGCGCCGCATGATTTCCGTTACCACATCGGTTCCAAAACCGGTAATTTCGCCATAACTATTCCGAAAAGTCAAAGGCGGATATTGTTCAGTAAAAACCTGAAGAATGCCCGGGGCACCGTTAGTCTGCATGAATTCTTGATATAACAGTTCAAGTTGCCCGTTGAGTTTCAGTTGATCGAGCTCGTGTTGAAAATCGCGGACAACCTCTTGCGGAATGGCTTTGTTGAAGGCAAAATAGACAAAAGAGTTTTCGAGCAGAAGCGATGGCTGCACATCATAGAACGACTTATTCAATCCTTTGAGGGTAGCCTGAGCAACGATATCCGAAGAAGGAACAAGGCTGACAGATCCATTGAGCAGTTTTGTAAAAGCATCGGCAGTATTTTCGCAATAAACAAGATTAGTAAAACCTTCGTCAACAAGGAATTCATTGATGGCATAATTGGGAATTAACCCGATGGCCGGCACTTGTTTAGCATCTTCTATCGTATTGATTTCAAGCGGATTTGACGATGCGCCATAAAATCTCCAGTCGAGGGTGGCATAAGGCCCAACCCAGTTGAATTCGTCCTTCCTATCTTGGGTAATCACCGTTGAAAATAACACAGCTTTTGGGTCATTTTTTGCAAGCGTCATGGCTTCGCTCCAAGGCAGAACACGCGCCTCGAAGGGTAGATCCAGCTTGTCGCAAATCCGCCGTAGCAATTCGGGTGCCAACCCTTTCAACTTCCCCCCTTCATTATAATTCAAAGGTGGATAGTCCTCGGTGAGAAAGACCAATTCGTGCGGATATGAATGATCTTCCTTTTTTGTACAGCCTTCAAACATAAAGACTACTAAGAATAAAACCAGTGTGATGAGGCGGAAATGTGTTTTCATTGAATCGGGTTTTCGGGTGAATGTATTGGTTTTAATTGGGATGCAAAAGGGCTTCATTGCCCCTTGCCTTCCAAAATTTCGTTTGTTTTCGTGAATTCCTGTTTTGTTTTCGTAACTTTCTTGAGTTCAAACAGCCTATCAGCATTTTTAAATCTTCGGCATGAAGTCCAGTTCAGCTTTCTAAGCTCGTTTGAAAATAACAAAAGTATATTTTTCATAAAGTTCAGCTTATTTTGGAGGCATTTTTCTTTTCCATTTTACACAATGCCGTTATCCGGTAGCCGGAGCAAAGCAGAGAATTTTAGGCTTTGAAAATATATTTTGGCTTCAATCTGTCAACTTCACTTCCGGAAATTGTTTTTTCAGAGCGGGTTTGCGCAAGGTTTTTTGTCGCCTTTGAACCGGCACAAGCAGAGGGAAAGTGCTGATTATCAATCAGAAGAAAATCGGCTTCGGCAACGCACAGCCGCCTTTCACATCACGCCCATTATCAACATGGGCAATCTCACGAATTTTCAATTCATCGAACCTCAAATCAACAACCAAACGGTTAAGCACGGAGCAAATGCATCAGCATAAAAAAGTGTACTTTTATCCGTTTTTCAAATCCTTAGGACGATGAAACTGGTAAAACGCATCATACAAGCCATGTTGGGGGCTTTGGTTATTGCAGCTCTTTTTTTAGGTATATTCCTTTTTTACATCAGCCAAAAAGACTATATCCCCAATCCGGTGGAAGAGCTTCAGGTGATTCACAAGGCAAACAAAATTGTGACGGGCAACACTTTTAACATGATCATCTGGAACTTAGGCTATGCCGGTCTTGGCAGTCGGATGGATTTCTTTTATGACGGCGGCAGCCGCACACGCGCCAGTGAAGCTGAAACCCGCCAAAACATGGAAGGCATAAAAAAATATATTCAATCGCAGCACGATGTTGACTTCTGGCTGTTTCAGGAAGTTGATTTTCATGCAAAACGTACCTACGGCATTGACGAGAGCATTGAACTGGCACATTGTCTTCCTGATTATAGCTATGTGGCTGCCGTCAATTACGATGTCCCTTTTGTGCCCGTTCCTCTGAGCGATCCAATGGGAAAAGTCAAAGCCGGTTTGATGAGTTTTTCGCATTACAGTTCGCGTATGGCACGCCGCTACGCTTATCCTCAAATTGCGGGTTGGCCCGAACGGCTTTTTCTTCTCGACCGTTGTTTCAGTGAGTTGCGCATCAATATAGATGTCGGAAAAGAGTTGGTCATCTTGAACACCCATAATTCGGCTTTTGTTGAAAAACAAAACCTGATGGAAATGGAGCTTGCCGTGATTCGTAAAAAAATTTTACGCGAATATGAGTTGGGTAATTATGTGATTGCGGCGGGTGATTGGAATATGAATCCGCCTGGCCTTACGGCTTCGGGCTTTCAGACAGGCTGCGTTTTCAAACCCACAAAAGTGTTTGTTCCCTCCGATTTTATGTCGGACGAATGGAACTATGCCTTTGATGGCAGCACACCCAGCAACCGCTGGGTTGATCAGCCTTACGTGCCGGGGAAAACGCCTGTTACGACCATTGATTTCTTCCTCACCTCACCCAATGTAGGCATATTGTCGGTGGAAGCTACCGATTTGGGCTTCCAATACAGCGATCATCATCCGGTGAAATTGCAGTTTGTCCTGCAATAACGAAAACCCATTTCGGTTTTCGACGGCTTTCTGGGTACGATGAGATGCGGAAAGGCTTTGCCCGACGGAATTCCTTATGAAAACGGACCAACCTTAGAATTGAGCGCAACGGCTATTTATTATTAAGAAAATTCATGGTTCTTTCAGCTCCGATGCTAACAAAACTTTTAATCATTTCCACTGCAATCGGGATTTTAGGTTCGAGAATCAGCATTTCCTGCTTGCTCCA
>JBDHYV010000037.1:0-14165 GCA_039811545.1 Bacteroidales bacterium
AGAAATATTGTCCAGTCCGCTTGCTCCATTAATTAAAAAATGGAATCTCCTGCCGCACTAAACGTCAGAAGTCAGGATATTGCGAATCAAAACGTTGTGTATGTTTTTTAAGAGGTAAAAGGAGTGTTTCTCAGGTCGTTACATTAAAATGTAAATCGCAGGCTTGCCATTAGCTGTGAAGGGCGAAGAAGTTGAGTGGTTTCACTGACAATATATTGGTAAGCTTGTTGAATTAAAAACTGCTCGCCATTGAATATATTGTTCCAGCTTAATTCCAATTCTAACTTTTTTGCCGGAATGGAAAAACTATATTTTAAATCAACGAAGTTGTAATTCGCATGATTATCATTGAAGTACTCTGCATCCATACTGATAATATGACGCTTTGCGGGGAAAAAGCTGATGCCAAAAATATGTCTGGCAGTTGTTAGTTTATAGCGTTCAATTTGTTCAATAAGTGAAATTACATTCATAAATTGCAATCTATAATTCATATTACTCCAGGTTTTAAACTGATAAAATATTTCCGGTGCCAAGCTGTATTGTTTAATGGAACTGTTAAACAACTTGTTGTTCAGCTTTTCGTCTCCTTTAGATAACATGAATGACCCACTCAAGCTAAATGTAGAGCGTATAAGTGAAATATATTTGCTTGATCGGAACTGAAACGAATGGGTGGTGAAGCTGTTTGGGACATTTTGTGCCACTGAATTAGTGGTGCCATTCGGTTCGATTTGATGTTCGATACGGATATTGCTTTCACGCTGAAAGAAATGATAAGAAAAGTTGTTAAAAAACGTAGTAATCGTGTTTTGATAGGTCAAAGCGGCTGAGCCTACAACATGATCAACTTGTTGGATAGGCACGTCCATTTTGACTAAGCTCTTATAATTGTTTAATAAATAATTGAACGCAATCTCGTCAGGGTCACCAACACGTTGATTAAAACGCAAGGATAAACGGAGGTTCCAAAATCCGTGAAAAGGATAATACATCCCAATATTTGGAGCAACAAATACCTTGTCTAATCTGCGCTCTTTTTCCAATGGTTTGTCTTCTATTTTGAGGTTCACATGATTTATTGGGACAGATAGAGAAAGTCTAAACTCTTTTCGCTTGTAGGATGCTGTCGGTAGTAGATATAACTCATATTGTGCAGATTTGAGTTTATTTTCAAATCCATTGTCCATTACAAAGATATCTTCATCCATTTGTTTTGAAATGGATGATGTCAATTCTTGAAAACGCATGCTAATTCCCAATCGAATAGCCATTGTCCATTTTTTAATACCAATATTTGTTCCTACGAAATGGTTAGCAACCATACGCTCTATGTTAGAATTCTGCCTGAGGGCATGGTATGGTTCGTTCTGATTCAAAATGGGTTCAAACTGACCCGGAACAACATTCAAATACTGTGGGCCACGATGATAGAGTAAATCGGAATGAAACTCTACCAAAGCAACTCCCGCTTTGAAGATTGAATTTAATTTATTTGTAAAATAATGCTCAGGCATGTGAAACTGCTGATATACAGAGTCCATATTAAGTAAAATGTCTTCATTTATTCTGCGCTCTTCAAACCGGAAACCGGTTTTATTTGTCAGGTAGTTGCTTTTAGTGTTTCGATAAATATCTATAGAACCTATCCATTGCCGTCTGGTATTTTCTTTTTTAATCTGCTCAATGAAGCTGATGGTATCATTGGGCATAAGATAATAAGTAGCACTTTGTTGGTTGAAGTTCCGCTTATCGTCTGTAAAGAAAATATTGGCACGTAGCTGCAAATCATTTTTTAGAGGAAGAAGTATGTTAAAATTACCCAAATGACTGTTGTTGTGTAAAAACCTTTTGGGATGTATTGAAGTATAGGCGCTCTCCGGGCTGTCTTGAAACAGTTTAATTTCATCGGTTGCCCTGAATGGATAGGGATCAAGCTCATCGGTTGCTAATAAATGAGTTTGTTTGTGAATGTCTTCACCCGTATTATTTGTTTGATATGAGGCAAGTATCTGAAAATCACTATGAAATAGCATAGGTGTCAGGCTTGTATTCCAAAGAAAAGGCGAAAAGCCACTCCCAACTTTTGCTACACCATTCAGTGCCATCTTGTTTTTTAGCTTGATATTTATTGCCGCCTGTTGACTATGCATCCTATCTTGAAGAATGCGAATAGGTTGATGCTGTTCAAAAACTTCCACTGTTGATACGGCGCCTTGCGGTAGATTTCTGCTTATTACGCTGTACCTGCCGTCCATCAAATCAAGTCCTTCTACATAAAACTTGTTGATAGGCAGGCCTTTGTATGATATTTGCCCGGATTCTCCTACTTCGATACCTGGCATTTTTTTTAGAACATCTTCAATGGATTTATCATCTATGCCGGCAAATTGCTCTACTAAATAACTTAACGTATCTCCACTTGAATGGATTGGCCGGGCTCTAATGGTAATGGTTTCCAATAGCTTTATGTCTTCTGCAAGCATAAAATCAATAGATTGACTTTTGTTGGCAATACGAATGGTTTTCTTTTCAAAATGTATCGAACTGGCTGTAATATCCAAACTATCAGTTTGTACTAAAGCGGAAAGCTGAAAGAGCCCCTGCACGTCAGTCACTGCAAATGCTTTAATTGTAGTGCTGTCCTTTTCAGATGCCAGAATATTGATATAAGGTATGGGCTCGTTGCTTTTGTCAGTTGCTTTTCCGCTTACATGAATTTGTCCCCAGACAAAAGATGAAGAAAAGAATAGCAACATTAGCAGAAGAAAAAGCGTTTTTACTACAGTTTTCATTGCTAAAATCTTACTCCAACTCGATAGGATTATTCAATTTATTTACGTTTTTTGCAATTGTTCTGAGTGTTTCATTACTTTGTATTTGTGCTGTTTGGGCGTGACTAACAATGCTTTTTTTGAAACCTTCCTGTGCTTTTAAAAAGTTTGAGCGATTTGTTTTGACATATTCTACATCCCTGATTTCAATGTTTGCCGGCTCTACTAAGCGTTCTATGGATTGCATCTCAAAAATATAGTATTCTTTACTGTCGTACAGCTTCACAATGAGTCCCGGCAGCCCGCCGAATTTATAGGGGCCGTCATTGTATGGCAGCTCATAACTAAACCATGCTATCCATATTCTCCCTCCATATTCGCAAACTGCTTTTTGGCAATGATAGCCCATTATTTCTTGCCGTTCGTTGGTCAGTTTCCAGTTAAAGTCGTAGAGTTTCTCCTCATACATGAAGTCGGTCGGCATGATACGCTCATAAAAATAAAGCTTTTGTAGAAGGTAATTCTTGTTAATAACAAACATAAAGCCTGCACGATCCAATTTGTCATTCCATTCGGGTTTCAGCCCCCACAGATTTGGTTGTATCTCTATTTGTTTATTTTCTGCCTTTAAGAATTCATACATATTTTTATCGGTAAACATACTCATCTCTTGGCCAATAAGTAAAAATAATTCGGCATACTGATGATTAGTACGTAAACTATCTTCTTTATACAAAGATGAATACTCAATGTATATATCTCCTTCAGCTTTCTTTATAAATGGAGTTTTTGACTGCTGTGCATGGATGTTAAAAGAAATACCCAATAAGGTAAAGATTATCCAAAGTTTAAGTTTTGTTTTCATGCTTTTGTTTTTTTAAGAATCCGGACATGACTTGAATTCAAGCCATGCCCGAATTATCAGGTTTTTAGATTCTTTAATCAGAAATGTCTCCACATAGAAGCTTTTTCCACGTCTTTAAATCAAAGTCATCACAAACTAAAGCAATATGCGATGTGCCATTACTGCATGAAATTATGATTGTTTTACATGGTTGATCCGGAGCTGGCGTGGGCTTATTAGGCTGTTCTGAGTGAGCTGTTAGTTGTACAAGTGCAGCTAATAATGTGGTTGTTAAAATCTTTTTCATTTTTTATTTTTTTAAGTTATTTTTAATAAAATCATTAATATCAAATTATTCATAATTTTAGTGCCACATTACAAATTAATTTAATTGTATAGTGTGGCAATAATCGAATAAATTTATTTTTCCCTAATTCAAAAATATCTTTTGTGATACAAAAGTGTTTTTTCTTTTTATCACTATGTTCGTAGTAGAAATAATCAAAAGAATAAGTAGCTGCTTCACACACACACACACCAGTGTTTAAAGGTGTTTTCAAACTGCCTTTAACATAGGATAAATATAAATATGGTGGTGTTTTATTTGACATACTTTACCAAAAAAACAATTTCACAGTAGTTTGCCAGCAAATTTAGTGTAATTGTTTCGATATGCAAAACAAATTCAAGGAAATTTTGTGCCGGCATTTGGAAATGAATATTTTCGCCATACTTCTGAGATTATTGCCAAACTAATTGAATAATAAAGTCCTCTTTTTTAAAGGCTTGAAACAAAATGAATATGTTTAATGCACAGTAAATCAATATTATATGCAATTATTTTGTTTAAAATCCTACAAATCTGGATATAAGTCTTGACCGGCTCCTCTGCCAGCAATCCGGCTTTTCTCATTTTTGTTTTTTTTCAATCGGGGGTCTTTTGCCATTCAAAAAGCGTTATATTTGCATAAAAGCTTAATTAAATTGTTATTATATTAACACAAAAAAATTCAGGATGAACGTGTTTGATTTAGAAATGATTCGTGAAGTGTATGCCGGCATGTCGGCCAAAGTGAATGCCTCACGCGCTCTTTTAGGACGTCCGATGACGTTTACTGAGAAGATTTTATATGCCCATCTATCGGAAAAATTGCCGGCAGGGGCTTTTCATCGCGGCGAGTCGTATGTTGATTTTAATCCCGACCGTGTGGCCATGCAGGATGCCACCGCACAGATGGCGCTTTTGCAATTTATGCAGGCAGGGAAAAAGAAAGTGTCGGTTCCTTCAACGGTTCACTGCGACCATCTGATCCAGGCCAAGAGCGGTGCTGTCGAGGATTTGCGTACAGCCAACGATGCCAACCGCGAGGTGTACGATTTTCTTTCGAGCATTTCAAATAAATACGGAATCGGCTTCTGGAAGCCCGGCGCAGGTATTATCCATCAGGTTGTTCTTGAAAATTACGCTTTTCCTGGTGGGATGATGATAGGAACTGATAGCCATACGGTGAATGCCGGCGGTCTTGGGATGGTGGCAGTTGGCGTTGGAGGTGCCGATGCCGTTGATGTGATGGCCGGAATGCCTTGGGAATTGAAGTTTCCTAAACTCATCGGGGTTAAACTCACCGGTAAGCTGTCGGGCTGGGCCTCGGCAAAAGATGTCATCCTGAAAGTGGCCGGACTCCTCACCGTCAAAGGCGGCACCGGAGCCATTGTGGAATATTTCGGCACCGGTGCACAAACCATTTCCTGCACCGGAAAAGGGACAATTTGCAATATGGGCGCCGAGATCGGCGCAACGACCTCCGTTTTTGCTTACGATAAAAAGATGGAAGAATACCTTAGGGGAACAAACCGGTCGGTCGTAGCCGACGAGGCAAACAAGATTAGCGACTATCTCACTGCCGACCCCGAAGTGTATGAGCAGCCGGAAAAATATTTCGACCAACTGATCGAGATCAACCTTTCTGAGCTAGAACCTCATATCAACGGGCCGTTTACACCCGATTTGGCCACGCCGCTCTCAGAATTTAAAAAAGCAGTGGAAGCCAACAACTGGCCCGAAAAAATGGAAGTTGGCCTGATCGGCTCGTGTACCAACTCATCTTATGAAGACATTTCGCGTGCGGCTTCGGTGGCACGTCAGGCTTTGGATAAACATCTTCAGGTGAAGTCGGAATATACCGTTACTCCCGGCTCCGAAATGGTGCGCTATACCGTTGAACGCGATGGATTTCTGGATACTTTCGCTCAAATTGGAGGAGTTGTTTTGGCCAATGCCTGTGGTCCTTGCATCGGCCAATGGGCCAGGCATAATGCCGATAAGGGCGAACGAAACTCCATCATGACTTCTTTCAATCGAAACTTTGCCAAACGCAATGACGGGAATCCCAACACCCACGGATTTGTGGCGTCGCCTGAAATTGTAACGGCTTTTGCCATTGCCGGAACTCTGAAGTTTAACCCAATGACCGATGAGTTGATCAATAAAATGGGCGAGAAGATGAAACTCGAAGAGCCAAAAGGCATTGACCTCCCACCGCGTGGTTTTGCGGTGGATGATAATGGTTATCAGGAGCCGGCCAAAGATGGCAGTAGTGTTGAAGTGAAGGTTGATCCAAATTCGAGCCGATTGCAACTGCTCGAGCCTTTTGCTGCCTGGGACGGCAAAGACATGGAGAAAATGTATCTGCTCATCAAAGCAAAAGGGAAATGTACGACCGACCATATTTCGATGGCCGGGCCCTGGTTGCGCTTCCGCGGTCATCTCGAAAATATCTCCCAAAATCTCCTGATTGGCGCAGTCAATTACTTTGGCGAGAAAACCAATGCCGTAGTCAATCAATTGAGCAAAAAAACGGAAGCCGTCCCTGATGCTGCCAAAGCCTACAAAGAATCGGGTTATGGATCTATGATCGTAGGCGATGAAAACTATGGCGAAGGCTCTTCGCGCGAACATGCCGCCATGGAACCGAGGTTCCTTGGGGTGAAAGCTGTATTGGTGAAGTCGTTTGCACGCATTCACGAAACAAACCTGAAAAAACAAGGTATGTTGGCACTCACCTTTGCCAACAAAGCTGATTACGACAAGATCAGGGAAGACGATCGGATTTCTGTCCTTGACTTGGAGCGGTTTGCACCTGACACTCCATTGAAAATCAGGCTCGATCATGCCGATGGCATCGCCGAGGAATTTGATGTGAACCACACATACAATGTCGGTCAGATTGAATGGTTCAAAGCCGGTAGCGCGCTTAATCTGATCAAGCAAAATGAGAAATAAAATCAAGAAGCGGAGGCCTTGCGCCTCCCTTCTTTTTATTCACGAACCCGAAAAATGTCAGTAATGAAAATAACAACCTTGCAAACAGCCGAAAAAGTACCTTTCAATTTGGACGGAAGAAAAATGTTCTCAAGCAAAAAGGTTGAACTCGTGCACCTTACGATTCAGCCGGGGGAAGAAATTGCCCCACATGCCAACCCTTTTGATGTGGTGTTTTTTGTTTTGGAAGGCCAAGGCGAAATTATGGTGAACCAAGAATCCTTTTTGGCTTCTGAGAACAATAGCGTTTTCATTGAAAAAGATAAGCAGCGTGGATTGAGAAATACCGGCGACGGCTTGCTTAGGGTGTTGGTGGTCAAGATTTTCTGAAGATTATTCTGCTTTTCCGCTTGAAAATGGGACGATTTTCAGTGCTTTATTTTTTCTTAAATACAGCCTGATGATCTGTCGCACATCCCGGTTGTCGGGATAAAAACGGATAAAATCGTCGGCTTCAGTAAGCCTATTATTTAACAATTCTATCGGAGCAAAGCCAAAGCCACGAAAAACACCGTTTTCGACTTTGACCACGGCTACTTCTTCGGGGCTGCGTCCCACATCGAAGAGGTAGAAGCTGGGATGCTCAAAACGGAACTGAATTAAGGCTGCATACGCCCGCTCGTTGTACGTTTCGGGCTTTTCGCGTCCGCAACAGGCTCCTTTGCAACGACCAATCTGCACATGAAAACAGGTCGAATGTCCGGGATAAATTCCGTTCAACCGCTGACAAAGCTCAAATTGTTCGGTAAGGAAGAAAAGATGTTCGCGAGCTTCGATTGCCGAAGAATATGATGTTTCGGGATTCGAGCCCGAGACGATTTTTCCCGTTTTTAGGCACAGATAACCGTCTTCGTTGAGAAAATGAAAAAGGCCATAGGTGAAAGATGCGCGCTTTTGTTTTCTGTTGAAAAGGGGTTTGTGTTTTTTTATCTCGTCCGACTCAAGCAAAAGGGAAATGAGCTCATTCCCGCAAAGCTCGAAATCAACATGGGCGATATGTTGTTTCATCTCGCCTGCCTTTCGTGTAGAATTGTTGTTGAGATGTTGTAATACTCTGGACTTGATGTTGTTGGCTTTGCCAACATAGATTAATTTGTCATCCGTATCGTAAAGATAATACACTCCGTGAGCTTCGGGCAGCGAGGCAGTGAGCCGGTGATTGAAACTTTCGGCCTCAACCTTTGGAATGTTATCGCCACACCCATTTTCTAAAGCCAAAAGCCGGCTGAGCAAGGTTGCTGTGGCTGTGGCATCGCCCAAGGCGCGGTGTTTCTGATGATGCGGAATGTTAAGTGCGGCACAAATCTTTGCCAAACTGTAGCCCGGCAAGCCGGGAATCAATTTCCGACATAACTTTAAAGTGTCGAGTGTATTGCGCTGAAAATCATAACCTAAGCTTTGAAATTCGGAGCGTAGAAAACTGTAATCAAATCTGACGTTGTGTCCGACAACGATGGCATTGTCCGTCATTTCCACGATTTTTCGGGCTAGCTCGTAAAACTTAGGCGCTCCGGCCACCATTTGGTCGTTGATGCCGGTGAGCTGAGTGATATAATATGGGATTTTCCGTTCGGGATGAATCAAGGAGCTGAATTCTTCCACCACCTGAATCCCGTCGTGAAGCAGAATGGCAATTTCGGTAATCTTTTCCTTGCCCGCACTCAGGCCGGTTGTCTCAATGTCAATCACCGCAAAAAGACTGTTTGTCAGGTTCATAGATTCCTTTGGCAAGCTTTTGAAATTCATTCAAAAGTAAGGCTTTCTTTTTTTGATTGGATGAAAAATGTCATCAACTTCAACCCAAATTTCATTCACAAACGTTTATTATTTTTGTCTTATCTTTGTGCTTCAATTTCACGGTTTAACGCTTCAATGATGGAAGAATCTTTTTTCGGTAAAGCAAAAAGGTCATTTTATAAATGGCTGAAAATCATTCTTGTAATCCTCGTTCTGGCTCTTGTGGGAATCTTCTCGTTTTACTATTGGGGAGTTTACGAACGTGGAGTGATGGCAGGTAAGGTGATAAGGGTAACAGAAAAGGGCTTTGTTTTCAAAACCTGGGAGGGGAAGTTGAACCTTGAAACTTTTGGCGCACTCAAAAATGCCAGCCCGATAGCCGAAAATTTCGATTTCTCGGTTGAGCGTGATCAGGTTGAGGTGATTGAACAATTGAGAGAGGTATCGCTCAGTGGCGAAAGGGTGAATTTGCATTTTACCAAACGTTATGCCATCATTCCCTGGCGAGGCGATACCCGTTATTTTATCACCAAGGTGGAACGAATGAATGAATAGCAAACGTCTTGCCTATACGATTGATTTACTGATATATACCCTTTTTGTCTTGAACAATCTCAGGGATTTCTGATTCAATTTATTTTAATACCCATACTTTTCTTTCCAAAGGTTTCGCAGCCGTGCCCGCATTTCGTTTTCGCGGTGATTGTCGCCAGGTTCAAAAAGTTTGATTTTCACCGCTTCATCCGGCATAAATTCCTGAAATGCAAAGTTTCCCTGGAAATCGTGTGCGTATTGATAGCCTGTTCCATAATGGAGATTTTCCATGAGCTTTGTCGGGGCATTTCGCAGATGAAGAGGCACAGCCAAATCGCCGGTTTTTCTGACGAACTCTTCGGCCTTCCTGATTCCCAGATAACTGGCATTGCTCTTTGGCGAACTGGCCAGATAGATGGCCGTTTGTGCAAGGATGATACGGCTTTCGGGCCATCCGATTTTGTTCACGGCATCAAAACAGGCGTTGGCCAAAAGTAGGGCATTGGGGTTGGCATTGCCAATGTCTTCCGAAGCTAGGATGAGCATGCGGCGGGCGATGAATAACGGGTCTTCGCCGGTCTCGGTCATGCGTGCCAGATAATACAGGGCAGCATTGGGGTCGCTGCCCCGCATTGACTTGATGAAGGCCGAAATGATGTCGTAGTGCATTTCGCCGCCTTTGTCATACTTGCCCAAATTATTTTGGATGCAGTGCTTCACATCGGCATTGGTTGCAGCCAGCGTTTGACCTGGTTTTAATTCGCTTCCTAGCAGTTCGCTTACCAACTCGATGGCATTCAGTAGTTTGCGGGCATCGCCTCCGCTGATGTGCAGCAGCGCTTCGCGTTCCTCAAAATGTACTGTAAATCCGTTTTCGGCTGAAAGGGTTGAAACAGCAAGTTCGATGATTTGATGCAGATGCTTGGTATCCAATGGTTTGTGTACGTAAACCTGACAGCGTGAGAGTAGAGGCGAAATCACTTCAAAGCTGGGATTTTCGGTGGTGGCACCAATCAGCGTGACCAATCCCTTTTCGACAGCACCCAGCAGTGAGTCTTGCTGTGATTTGCTGAAACGGTGAATTTCGTCAATAAAAAGAACTGGCGACATAGGGAGCATCCGTGCTTTTTCAATGACTTCGCGTACTTCTTTTACGCCGGAATTGATGGCACTCAGGACAAAAAACTGCCTGCGCAATTGTTTAGAAAGGATAAAAGCCAGGGTTGTTTTGCCAACGCCTGGAGGCCCCCACAAAATCATCGAAGGAATTTTCCCCGATTCAATAGCCCGCCGCAAAATGGCTCCTTCGCCGACCAAATGCTCCTGACCAATGTAGCTTTCAAGAATTTCGGGCCGCAATCGTTCTGCTAAAGGAATATGGCTTTTCATGCTGTTGTTTGGAACAAAATTGACTCTGCGAAAGTACGAAATCGCAGCAAATGGAAAGAAAAAAGCCCGGTCTTTTGAGAAACGGGGCTTGGTGTAGCGAGACCGAGAGTTGAACTCGGGACCTCCGGGTTATGAATCCGACGCTCTAACCATCTGAGCTATCTCGCCGTTTTGAGGGTGCAAAAGTAAACATTTTCTCAAATCATGCAAAGGTTTTTCAAGAAAATGTTGTTTTCGGCTCTGCCCATTGAAAACAGACTGTGATGACAGCAATAGCAAACAATCCGCTTTTGACTTCGTCAAAATTGATGTGTTGTTTCTACCTTTGTTCAAGCTGAGGATGATAGGGTAGAAAATAATTCGCCTTATTTATCGGGATTAAAGGCCTGAAAAAAAATGAATTTCGCTGAATTAAGTAGTTGATAATCATCATATTAAATTTATGAACGCTGAAATACTTATCGAAAAATTTGAGCTGATTAAGCATCCCGAAGGAGGTCACTACCGTGAAATCTATCGAAGCCAAACCTCCCTTGTGCTGGATAATGGAGATGAACGCAGTGCCCTCACCACCATTTATTATTTGCTCAAGAATGCTGAGAAATCGCATTTTCATCGCATCAAATCGGATGAAGTTTGGCTTTTCCATCAAGGCGATACACTGATTATCAGTGTAATAAATCCTGAAGGAAAATTGCTGACTCAACGTTTGGGCAATCGGCTCGATTTGGGCGAGGAGCCTCAGTTTGTTGTGAAGGCCAACCAATGGTTTGCCGTCAGGTTAGAAAAACCGGAGGGCTATGCCTTGGTCAGTTGTGTAGTAGCTCCCGGATTCGATTTTCGTGATTTTGAGCTGGCCGAAAGTGATGCTTTGCTTCAATCGTTTCCCAATTTAAAAGGACAAATTGAAAGCTTTTCTCTTGATTCATACTCGTAGAAGCTACAACAAAAGCTTCTTCACGAGCCGAAAAGAATTGTAAGAAGAGCGTTTATTTTAATTTTCGCATTACTTTTCATACGATAGGAACAGCTACCTTTGCAATGTGAAAAGGAGATTCAGGATTTACTCAACCTTAGCGCTTGCCTTGCTGTACAGCTTTGCAATCGGTTTGTACAGTCATGCGCCTTTGGCTGATGATTTTGCCTATCTGCAGACCAATCCCGATGTTGAGCAATACATTTCGCTCGTCTCCACCAACCTGTTTTGTCAACCCACCAAAACAGAAAATCAGATTATCTTTCAAGGCAAGCTGCCGCCAATCTCGCCCAAAAAACCCGCCAGCGAATTCGTTAATTGCTTACAAGCGACAGAGAATCTGCTGCATAACGAGTTTTTGCGATATTGTTTTTTTTCACAGAACTTATTGGTGAGGTTGCAAAAGACAATCCTCATCTTTCCATTTCATTATTTCTGGTAGTTTAGGTTGATTTGGCAACTGGCAAAGTGCCGGAACATTTTTTGGTGAACCGTTATTTTGGTTTACCGTTATTCTATTTATTATTCAACTTAAATTCTTTAAAAAATGGATCAAGGAACAGCTCTTGTAGGTTTGATCATTATCTTGCTTTGTGCCATCCCTTTTGTGCTGATGGGATTAGCCAGCAGAAACAAAAAAAAGAAAATTCTCAACGGTCTTATGGAAACGGCTGTGAGGAATCATTGTAAAATCAGCCGTTTTGAATTGAAAAACAATTTTGCCATTGGCATTGACGACGAAGCTGCGATGGCCTTTTTTAAACGAAATTCCAAAGACAGCGATGTGTCGCAGGAAGTCAACCTCAGCGAAGTGCAGAGATGCAGGGTTTATAATTCAACTCGCACCACTGGAAGCAAAGGAGCTGCCAATGTTGTTGATCGTCTTGAACTTTTGTTTGCATTTCAGGATAAAACCAAAGGCGATGCAAGTTTTGAAATTTTCAACACCAATCATGGCAGCCTGACTCTTACGGGTGAACTGCAATTGGCTGAAAAATGGGCTAAAATCTTCAATGAGAAGATTGCGGAGAAGGCAAAACAAAAATAAGAACCTCAGAAAGTGCTGCAACTCCGTTGCAGCACTTTCAGTTTTATGGATTTACTCAAACTTGAAACCGATAAAGGGATAAGAAACCTGCGAAGTTTCAGTAAAACGCAATGTAGTTCTGGCATATTTTTTGCAAAAAATCGGGCTGTTACAACTTTTTAACAGTGCACCTTGCAAAAAGCTGTATTTTTGTAATCACTAACTGGTTCGTTTATTTAATTCACAAACCCATGAAAAACTTCATTTTTTCAGTTGTTTTGCTGATTTCTTCGCTAACAATCTTTGCTCAGGATTTGCAAAAATCCACCACTCCGCAGAATGGTCCGGAGATCACTTTTACCGAAACATCGCACGATTACGGCACCATTCTTCTGAACGGGAACGGTACTTTTGAATTTGAATTCAAGAACACAGGTAATGAGCCGCTGATTCTCTCTCAGCCTCGTTCTTCCTGTGGATGCACAGTGCCCTCTTGGCCCCGCCAGCCCATTTTACCGGGTGAATCCGAAAAAATAAAAGTTACCTACAACACGAGCATCAAAGGAAAATTCCAGAAATCGGTAACTGTTGTTTCCAACGCCATAACCAACAAGAATGTGGTGTTGACTATCAAAGGTGAGGTTGCACTGCCACCCACCGAGGCATTGCCCGAAAACACTAACCCAATGGGTGCGACAGATAAAAAGTAATTGATTGTTTTTTTACGCATGAAGTCGGCTTCAATGCCGGCTTTTTTTGCTTTATATCCCCTTAATACAAACCAAAAAAAAGAAAAGAAACAATGCCAGGAATTTCAAAAAAAGGCCGTCTGATGCCTGAATCACCAATCCGTAAATTAGTCCCCTATGCCGATGCGGCTAAAAAACGAGGTGTAAAAGTTTACCATTTGAATATTGGTCAGCCCGATATTCATACCCCCGAAGTGGCTCTTGAGGCTGTCCGCAATTTTCAAGGCAAGGTGGTTGAATATTCACATTCTGCCGGAATACCTTCCTACCGTGCAAAACTGGCCTCATACTACACTAAACACGGCATCAACATCACAGCCGATGATATCATTGTGGGTGCCGGCGCCTCAGAGGCTATTCTTTTTGCCTTTCAGAGCATCATGGATCCTGACGATGAGGTGATCATTCCCGAACCTTTTTACGCCAACTACAATGGCTTCGCCATCAACGCCGGCATCAAAGTTAAACCTATTGTATCTTCTATCGAGAGTGGCTTTGCACTTCCACCGATTGCCGATTTCGAAAAATCTATCACGCCTCACACCAAAGCCATCCTGATTTGTAACCCTAACAATCCTACGGGTTACCTTTATTCGCCCGATGAGCTTGAAACTCTGAGGCAGCTTGTGCTTAAATATGACCTTTATCTCATTGCCCATGAGGTTTATCGCGAATTTTGCTACGATGGAAGCGTTCACTCGAGCTGTATGCACCTCAAAGGCATTGAAAACAATGTGATTCTCATTGACTCGGTTTCCAAGCGGTACAGCGCCTGCGGTGTCCGTGTGGGCTGCATGATTTCGAAAAATAAAG
>JBDHYV010000038.1:0-14131 GCA_039811545.1 Bacteroidales bacterium
CCATAGCCAAGAAAGCTAATGGCTCGAGCATCGAGAAAATGCCACCAACGATGAGCCATATTTTCCCGACACCGATATAATAATAGTGGTGTCCGGTGCCAAGGATTCCCGAAAGGAAAGTAAGACCAACGATGACATACAGCCATTTTTCAATAACTTCGCGGTCAACGCCGGTAAGTTTGATCAGCAGGAAAGCAAGGATACCACCCATGATGAGTTCCCAGACGCCTTCTACCCAGAGGTGAACCACCCACCAACGGAAAAATGAATCGAGTGTCTGATTGTCGAACCAGATCATCCCCGGAAGGTAAAGCAAGGCGGCAAAAAGCAACCCCATTGATAATACAAGAGCAGTGGTGGTTTTTTTCTTTCCTTTGAAAAGCGTAGCCAGAATCAGACCTAAAAACAGCAACACATTGACCACTACGAGCCAGTCGAGCGGGCGAGGAATTTCGAGAAACTTACGCCCTTCCCAATAATTGAGATGATAGCCCACAATGGCAATGACTCCCACTACCAAAAACGAAATGAGCTGAACATAAGCCAGTTTTACATTTACCAATTCCTGTTGAGCTTCTTCGGGAATGATGTAATATGCCGCACCCATGAAGCCGAGCAACAACCACACAACCAATAGGTTGGTGTGTACGGCACGGGCGGTGTTGAAAGGAATCACGCTGTGAAGACCATCGTAACCCATGTGGGCAAAACCCATGAAAAACCCATAGGTTATCTGGAGGCTCAGCAAGAGTATGGCCGAAGCAAAAAACCAGTAAGCAACTTTTTGTGATTTGTATTTCATTGTAGTCAGTTTTTTTGGGTGAATAGATTAACGCTTTGCATCAGGTTTTGGTGGAAATCCATTGAGGTCAACCTCTCCGGCCCACTTAAAAAACTCCACCATATCGCCGGCATCCTGATCCGAAAAGCCATAGGCCACCATTTTACGGCCACGAGGCATCCAAGGTGTTTTGGCCATGAGCACAGCCTTGATATAGGCTTCGCCACGACGTTCCACAACTTTCGTCAGCTCGGGAGCATAATAAGCACCTTCGCCAAAAATGGAATGACAACCCATACAGTTGTTTTCTTCCCAAAGTTCTTTCCCATGTATAACCTGTTTGGTCAGGTTTTGAGGATTGGTCTGTTTCGGAACCTCGTTGACCAACGAGTTCCACGACATTCCCAGAAAGATGGCAAACGTAACAATCGTGCCTCCCAGGAAAAATGCGCGTGCTTGTGATTTTGACAGCATAATAAATTGATTTTAGGTTCGATATGTTAATTAAGGTAATGAACGATATTTTCTTGCCTAATCCTAAAATATCACTCCTCTCTTTGGTTTTTCGCTGATCATCGTCCCATTTTTGATACCCGTCGGCTTCAGTCAGGAAAACCTGATTGGTAAGTAGTTTACGGATTTAAGCACTTTAATACCGCAAAGGTAAAAATTTTTCGTTTGGAACAACAAAGGCGTCATTTTTTCCTTTGGTGTGGTGGGTTGATTTAGAAATCGGGGGTTTGAAGTTTGACTAACTCTTTGGTTGAGAGGAGGCCGCAGGCAGCAAAGATGTCTTGTCCGCGAGAGGCCCTCAGGGTGGTGCGAAATCCTTTTTTGAGCAAGCCTTCCCTGAATTGCCTAATGGTATCTTCGTCGGAGCTTTCCAAAGGCGTATCGGGGATAGAATGAAAGCGGATAAGGTTGATACGCACCCTCATCCCATTGAGCAGACGGGCAATCTCTTTCACATGACGGGGGCTGTCGTTCACCCCTTTGAACATGATGTATTCAAACGAAATGCGGCGTTGTTTTCCCAGATTGAAAGTCCTAAGTTTTTCTACAACATCGGCAATAGGATACACATTTTCGATGGGCATCAGTTTCTGGCGTTCGTCGTGGAAAGGCGAGTGCATGCTCACGGCAAGATGTGCTTCGGAATTTTCGAGAAAGTGTTTCATGGCAGGCACCAACCCGATGGTTGAAACCGTTATGCGGCGCGGGCTCATGCCATAACCCCATTCGGCCGACAGTATTTCGAGGCTTTTCATCACTTGTGCGAGGTTGTCAAGCGGCTCGCCCATACCCATAAACACTATGTTTGTCAGGTTTTCGCGTTCGGGCAGGCTGGTGATCTGATTCAGTATTTCGCCCGCTGAAAGCTGCGCCTGAAATCCCTGTTTGCCGGTCATACAGAACAGACAGCCCATTTTGCAACCCACCTGCGACGAAACGCAAAGCGTAGCTCTTTCCTCATCGGGGATATAGGCTGCTTCGATAAAACCCCGGCTTCCGGCAGGGAAAAGGTATTTTTTCGTTCCATCGGACGAGGCTTGCACCCGCGAGTGCTCGCTGACGCCCAAACTAAATTTCTCGTCGAGCATTTGCCTGACTGATAACGAAAGATTGGTCATTTCGGTAAACGAACCGGCGTGTTTCTGGTAAAGCCATTCGGTAAGCTGCTTGGCTACATACGGCTTTAGCCCAAGTTCGACTACGATGGATTGTATCTCGGATAAAGTTTGGCCAAATAACGCAGGTTTTTCCATGTGTTCCGGTTTTTTGTTAAAAGCGTTGAACGTTTATTCGATTACGGTTTTTTTGGCTGATGGTATTCAGAGTCAATCGTTTGCCACTTATCTGCGGCAGAAAGGTCATCAAGGTTTAAAAATATATTTCCGACATAATATTTTCAAATTCAACGCCTTTTGAGATCAGGATATCGCGTGTTTCAACCACCATTTCGGCACTTCCGCATAGGAAAAATGAGATTCCGGAGGGTAAAACTTGTTCGCAAAGCCATTGGGTAAGCCTTCCGGGATACAAACCGCTGCCTATTTCTTGAGAGCAGCAGCGGATATAGTTTTTGCCAAAACAATCGAGAAATTCATCCTGAAAATAAAACTGATTTGCAAACCGTCCGCCATGAATGAGTTTTTTGTTGTGTGCCAGACCGGCCAACATCATTGCGCGATAGGGCGCCACACCCGTTCCGGCTGCAATCCACCAGGCAGGGCGTTCATCGCCGAGGAAAGCACCAAAGGGAGCTGATACGTGCAGGGTATCGCCGGGTTTGAGTCTGGCAAGCAAAGGCGTTAGTTCGCCTTCGGGTTTCAGGCTGAACAGCACCTGAAGGTGTTCGTTATCAGGTGCGCTGCTGATGCTGTAAAGCCGTGGTGCAATCCTATTGTCAATGCTCAACGCAACCACCTGTCCGGGAAGGAAATCGCTGTTTCGCTCAACCGTCAACACAAAAGCTCCCGGGCTTATTTGGAGATTTTCGATGATGGGCAGGCTGACGAGCGGAAGTTTCTTGATAAAACCAGAAAGGCCGGTATCCATGAATTTTTTGGTAAAACTACATTTTTTACGCCGATGGTAGGATATTTATCTATGCAGAAGTTTTGCAGGGCTTATCGCTGTTTGTCGTATTGCTGAATGTCGTTGTTCATAAACTCAAGCTTGATGCCTGCTTCGGCAAACATGGCTTCCGACTCTACACCGGCGTGGTATTTGCGTTCGCAAACAACCCGTTCGATGCCGCAGTTGATGATGAGCATAGCGCATGTGCGACAGGGTGTCATGCGGCAATACAAGGTGCTTCCTTCCAAGGCAATGCCGCGTCGGGCTGCCTGTGTGATTGCATTCTGTTCGGCATGAACCGTCCGCATACAATGTTGTGTAACTGAGCCATCTTCGTGAACCACCTTTTTCATCAGGTGGCCTACATCGTCGCAATGAGGCAATCCGCGTGGTGAACCCACATAGCCGGTAACCAATATTTGTTTATCTTTCACAATCACACAGCCGCTTCGCCCACGGTCGCAGGTGGCACGGCTGGCCACGGTATCGGCTAAACGGATGAAATATTCATCCCAGCTTGGCCTATTATACTCTTGTATTTCAGCTATTTCCATTAGTTTATTAGTTTTTGTAATAAGGCTTCTATGCTGTCTTCGAGTTTTTTGACAGTGCCATTGTTGGTTAGCACAAAATCGGCCTGTGCAATACAGGAAGCCAAGTTTTGGTGGTTGGGGTCGGTGGCGTGCATTTCGCGTTCTTCGTTGGCCACAAAAGTTACATAATCAATATGGTCGGTTTCCGACATGCGTTGCCGGATTCGCTGATAGCGCAATTGGCGGTCGGCGTCAACAGCTAAAAGCACAAAACCCGGCTTTTCCCTCAGCGAGGCAATCTCGCCCGGAGTCCGAATGCTTTCTATGATACAGTTTCCACCCACTTGTGCCGCCTGTTGGTATAGGCAATCGGTGATATAACTGGGTGAATGACGGGCTCTCAGTTCGTTGGCCACCATCGTCAGGCTGTCGCGGTTAAGTTCAAGGCCGCGCTGTCGGATCACTTCGGACAAAAATGCTCTGACGGAATAATGCCGAAATCCTTTTTGATGCACCAAATAGTCCACAATGGTGCCTTTGCCTGCACCCAAAGTTCCGGTAATTCCAAAGATAATAGCGTTGGTCATTGGGATAGTTTTTTTCAGGCTTGACTTTCGAGGCGGATGTCGTTGATCCATTTTTCTGTCGCAACGGGCTGCCATCGTTGCATCATCTGCAGCAAAGTTTCGGGCTCGGAATGAATCAGGATATTGTCGCGATGTTCGGCACGCACGAAACCCTGCTCCACACCTTGATCGAAAAAGCGGAGAAGGGCATCAAAATATCCATTCACGTTGAGCAGCCCAAGAGGTTTGTTAGTAATCCGCAATTGGTTGAATGTCAATATTTCTGACAGTTCATCCAAAGTCCCAAAGCCGCCCGGCATGGCAATAAAACCATCACTCATTTCGATCATTTGGGTTTTACGTTCGGCCATGGTTTCCACTGCCAGAAATTGCTGAATTTCTTGATGCACAATTTCTTTTTGGATGAGCATGTGGGGCATGATGCCTGTAACGAATCCTCCCTGCCTTAATGCCGCATCGGCCAGCACTTTCATCAGCCCAACAGAGGCTCCGCCGTACACTAATTTGATTTTTCGTTGCGCCAGAATCCGTCCGAGTTGCCGGGCTACATCGCGGTAAACCGGATGAGCGCCCATGCTGCTGCCGCAAAAAACACAGATACTTTGCATCATCGTTGTTATGAAACTAATAAAAACCGTCTGCAAAGATAGAAATGGTTTTGAATCAGTGGTCAAGCAGTGCTTTCAGCATCTGTTGTGCGCTGTGACCATCGCCGTAAAAAGCTGGATACCGGCTTGGTTTGTGGAGTTGTTGGATTGCCGAAAGGATTTTCTCGGGCTCGGTTCCGGCCAAAGTGTTCCAACCGCTTTCTACTGTTTCAGTCCATTCTGTTTCGTCGCGTAGGGTGATGCAAGGTTTTTGCATGAAAAAAGCCTCTTTCTGTACTCCTCCCGAATCGGTAACAACGGCCTGACAACGGTTTTCGAGCAGGAGCATAGCCAGATAGCCGACCGGTTCGGTAACGCGGATATTGGACTGAGCCTGTATCTGATGTTGTATGAGCATTTTGCGTGTTCGTGGGTGCAGCGGAAGCACGATTCGCTGACGGCTTCTTCCGAGTGCCTGCATAATGGCAGAAAGTTTAGCAGGATCGTCGGTGTTGGACGCACGATGGATGGTGGCCAACAAAAAGGGTTCATCGGTGAATCCATCGTTCAGACCTATGGATTGAAGCAATTGATGGGGGTTGCTTTGCCGCAGCTTCTCCTGATAAAAAAGAATGGCATCGAACATGATGTCGCCGGTAAGATAAACTCCTTTCCGGATATTTTCTTTTTCTAAGTTGCTGACGGCGGTTTGGGTGGGGCAGAACAACCAGTCGGAGATATTATCGGTGAGCAGCCTGTTGATTTCTTCGGGCATGCTTTTGTTGTAGCTTCTTAGGCCGGCCTCCACATGCGCAACCGGAATACCCATTTTAGCGGCCGCCAAAGCTCCTGCTAAAGTGCTGTTGGTGTCGCCATAAACGAGTACGATGTCGGGTTTTTGTTCTTCAAGGGCTTCTTCGATGCGTAGGAGCATGGAACCGGTCATCCTGCCATGGCCACCACTTTCCACCTGAAGATGAAGGTCGGGATTAGGGAGGTCAAGCTCGCGAAAAAACACGCCCGACATGCTGTCATCGTAGTGCTGTCCGGTGTGTATCAGCACTTCGTTGAAAGAGTCGTTCCATTCCGCCGAGCGCAACAAGCGGCTCATCACGGCAGCTTTCACAAACTGCGGACGGGTGCCAACAATAGTTACTATCTTTTTCTTCATACTGAAGTTTTTTTGTTTGGACCGAAAAAAATCGGTCATGGGTTGCTTTTCAGAAAAAGTGAATAATACAACACATCGCAAATCTGATTGTTTTTGATGGCAGCTTGTTTCAGAATGGCCTCTTTCTCAAAACCAGCCTTTTCCAACACTTTTTGGGAAGCTGTGTTAAAACTAAAGACCGTTGCGAAAATTTTGTGTAAGGTAAAATGCGCAAAAGCATATTCCGAGATTTCTTTCAACACCTGCGTCATAATGCCTCTGTTCCAGTGTGCTTCACCCAGCCAATAACCTATTTCGGCACAGCCTCTTTCCACATCATTTAGTAAGATGATACCAATTCCTCCGGCTGCTTCGCCCTCCACCTCGATTGCAAAGTCAACCGGCGGGCCGCTTTTTTCCAAAACTGTCATAATGTAACTCTCGGCATTCGCAAGCGAATACGGTGAAGGGAAGCTGTCGCGAAGGGATTTCCACACGTTTTTGTTGTTGGCGTGTTTTGCAAGTGATTGAGCATCAGATATAGTCCACTCCCGAAGCTCAAACAGCCGTTTAACGGCCCGATGGTCGGAGGCAAAATGTGAAGAGGATATCTTTGAGGCAGGTGTCACGATAATAATTTATTCCTTGTGCAAGCGGCTGTTGAGTGCCTTTTGGAAAGCGGTTTTTGGTTTAACCCCCACAAATCGTTCGAGTGGCTGACCATTTTCAAACAGAATCAGGGTAGGGATTGACCGTATGCCAAGGCTTGCGGCTGTCTTAGGGTTTTTATCCACATCGAGTTTTGCGATGGTTGCTTTTCCGGCATACTCATCGGCGAGTTCGCTGATGGTAGGTGCAAGCATTTTGCAAGGCATACACCAAGAAGCCCAAAAATCAACTAACACAAGGCCGTTGGCACTGAGGCGATCAAAATTATCGTCGGTAAGCGTCAGAATGTTAAGGCTTTCGTCGGCCGGATTATAGTTTTTAAGCTGCTGATAACGGCGATAGCCGGTATAAAGGAAAAAACCCAGCAACAGTGCCGAAATCAGATAAAAAGCAGTTGTCATAATCTAAAGATGTTCTGATTGTTGTCCGATTGTTGTCCGATTCAGAGGCGTGCATCAACCAATTCTTTTGGCAAAATCCCTTTCACATCGTAAATTAAAGTTCCTTTTGCCTTGTGGTTGGCGAGGTTAATCTGCTTGAACTCGTTGTGTGCCACGGCAAGGATGATGGCATCGTAGCCGTTTTGTTCTGGATATTTGCTCAAAATACTGAGTTTATACTCGTGTCTCACCTCTTCGGGGTCGGCCCAGGGGTCGAAGATATCCACTTTCACCCCGTAGGAAACGAGTTCATGGTAAATATCGGTGGCACGGGTATTGCGGATGTCGGGACAGTTTTCTTTGAAAGTGATGCCAAGCATCAGCACTTTGGCATCTTTCACCGGTTTTCCGGCTTTGAGCATCAGTTTCACGGTTTCGCCGGCCACATAAGCTCCCATGCCATCATTGAGGCGACGGCCTGCCAGAATGATTTCGGGATGATAGCCTGCTTCCTGAGCTTTCTGGGCCAGATAATAGGGGTCAACACCAATGCAGTGGCCGCCAACTAATCCGGGCCGAAACGGGAGAAAATTCCATTTGGTTCCGGCTGCTTCGAGTACTTCCAAAGTGTCAATTCCCAGTTTGTTGAAAATCTTGCTCAGCTCGTTCACAAAAGCAATATTGATGTCGCGCTGCGAATTTTCAATCACTTTAGCGGCTTCGGCCACTTTGATGCTTGGTGCCAGATGGGTGCCGGCGGTGATGATTTCGCGGTAAAGGGCATCCACCTCCAAACCGGTTTCGGGCGTACTGCCGCTGGTTACTTTTCTGATATTGGTAAGAGTGTGCACTTTGTCGCCCGGATTGATGCGTTCAGGACTATAACCTACAAAGAAATGTTGATTCATTGTTTTGCCCGACACCTTTTCGAGCACCGGAACACAGTCTTCCTCAGTAGCTCCGGGATAAACCGTGCTTTCGTAAATCACGATATCGCCGTCTTTGAGCACTTTGCCAACAGTTTCGGAGGCTTTTATCAGCGGTGTCAGGTCGGGACGATTGTTTTTATCGGTGGGTGTTGGCACTGCAACGATAAAGATCTGACAATCTTTGATCTGATCAATCAGATTGGTAACTACTAACCCTTTGATATGTGGTTTTGTATCGGCTTGAATCAACACGGTTTTCAGGTCATCATCGGAAACTTCAAGGGTGGGATCATGGCCTTCAAGGAGTTCTTGAATACGTTGAGGCTTGATGTCGAAGCCAACAACAGCCCGTTTTTTTGCAAATTCAACTGCCAGAGGTAAGCCAACATAGCCGAGTCCGATAACACAGATTTTTTTCATTTTTTTGGTGTTTGTGTGTAAATTGGTGTGGGTTGTTTAATAAAATTGAAACCGCCGTTAACTTGTTTTTGGATATGGCGCAACATTGAGTCGCAAATTTACTCATTTTTAAAATCAAACTACCGAAATAAATGCTTAAAAAACCCACTTTTCTATATTTATTTGCAGTGTATCAGCTGTTTAAACACCATATTATCTTCTGGTTATGGTAGATTTTTTGTTTGTAATTGAACAAAAAAAACCGGGCATTTGAGGTGTCCGGTTTTTTTCAATGACATGAAAAGCTTTATTTTTCTTTGCTGTTATTCGATGGCTTTGAGTTTATCTCCCGTATCCTGCACCACTTTGCGGAGGAATTTCTCGCTATATCCGGGGAATTTCACATGCGGATTTTGATGACCTGGGTTTCGTGTTTTCACGTTGCCATCCATGTATTTCATAAACAACTCCTGATAGAGTGTTTTGTAAGAAACGAAAGTGCGGTTCACCACGTCGTTGCTGTAATCGGTGAGGAAAGCAAGGGCATTGTTTTTATCTTGGGTATAGAGTTTCATGGCAGCATCGTCCACCGAGGCGGTTCGCTCAATGAATTGTTTTTCGAGGCTGTCGCGCACCTGAGCCACATCGGCCTGAATCATGTTGTAGCGGGTATAGCTGAGGTTCGACACCATATTGGTGATCCAGAACAGGGAAGTGTCCGACCATTCCATCATTGCGCCGTTTCCGCGTTCGATATGTTTCGGGCTTTTGGTCAAGCTACTGTAGAGAGGCATATAAACGCAGGCGTTGGCATCGTCAACACCCCACCAGATGATGCCACCAACGGCATCGGGAAGCCAGGAGCGCGATTGTGTTACAAACGAAAATCCTGTCTGTTGCGTGGCTGTTGCGCGTTCGTTCACATATTCCACTCCATCCACTTTCCAGGTGAGTGGGCGCCAGCGGTAAGGCAGGCCATGCGGACCGGCACCAAAATCCTGACTCATGTCGAGTTCGGTTCCCTGAAGATAGTCGCGCATGAACATCATCATGTCGTGAACGCTGATTTTCTTTTCGGGCTTCACCCAAAGCGGCATACGGTTGGTGGCATATTTATTGGGGTTTGGTCGTCCATCGCCGAATTTCTCATCGTGACGAATCTTGCCCTTTACATAATCCCAGTATTTGTCCATTCCCTGACTTACTTGATTGAACATAGTCCACACCCGGATGTCGCAAAAACGAGCACCGCCGAAGTCAACCGGAGCATAGGTGTCGGAAAAGCTAAACTCATTATCGGCACCCACATACCAGCCTTTGCTACGGGCAAAACTGATCACATCGGCGGAATAAACCACTTCCACCGAAGGATTGTTGATTTTGTTCATCTCCTTCGAACTGATAGATTTCACCCCATCAGCCAAAGGAAAAGTCTGTATCCGGGCTTGGTTGGCATGCCCGCTAACGTATCCATCGGGGATTCGCATAGCAACCCACACAGCGCCCTTATTGGCGTTGAAAGACTTTTTTGTTTTTCGGTCAGTTTTCATCTGAATTCCTTTGCCGACCATCTCTAAAATCCACACCTCGTCCTTATCGGCAATGCTGAACGATTCGCCCGAGCTGTAATAGCCATATTCCTGCACTAACGAAGTCATGATGCGGATAGCATCGCGTGCTGAGGTGGCACGCTGAAGAGTAACATAAATCAGGCTGCCGTAGTCCATGATTCCGGTCGTATCAACCAGTTCCTGACGTCCACCGAAAGTAGTTTCGCCAATAGCTACCTGAAACTCATTCATATTGCCCACGACATTGTAAGTGCGCAGTGCTTGTTTGATTTTCCCCAGATAGTTTCCGCCATCCCACTCATAGATGTCGAGAAGGGTTCCGGCCGGATGTTCGCCGGCAGGCCAGTGGTAAAGCTCGCCGTAAAGCACATGCGAATCAGCGGCATAAGTAATCATCGTTGAGCCGTCAACCGACGCCCCTTTGGTTACCAAATAATTGGTGCAGGCAAAACTTGCAAAAGGTGCCATGGCAGCCACAAGAAAAGCCATTACTGCCAAATGTTTTTTGATCATATTCATGTAATTATAGGTATTGTTGCCACGAGATTTTGTTACAAAAATAGCTGAATTTTCCAAACGGGTGTCAACGGGCAAGTCAACGGGCAATGACGGCCTTCTAACGGCTTGAGCCGGCAGATTTCCTTTTGTTGGAAAGATTCTGTGCAAACAAGTGATAATCCAGGTCGTTGAAGGTTTCTATTTTTGGATAATTCCAAGCTGAATAATCTTGATGATGAGAATCAACCACGACAATTTTTCCGCAACCGGCTCGTTCAGCGGCAAGTATTCCATTGGCCGAGTCTTCAAAAATTAAAATCTGGTTGGCAGGAATGTCTAATCGGCGGATGGCTTCGAGAAATAGTCCGGGATGGGGTTTTCCAGGAAAAGAACCGTCGTTATATACCACCTTTTGCCGTTCGAAAAACTGGTTGAGCGGGAAGAATTCAAAGTAGAAATCCACGTTTTCTTTGTCGGAAGCGGTGGCGATGGTGCTGGGGATATTATTGTTTTTCAACCAATGAAACAGTTCTACGGCTCCCGGCATCAGTTCGAGCCGTGTTTCGATGCAAAGCCGGCGATAGAAAGCCTCCTTCTCTTCACCGAGCACTGCTGCTTCATCGGCCGAAAGCTGCCGGCTGAAAATCAGATTCAGAATCTCATGGTTTGTCCGGCCATGAAGACTCTCCGCTGCTTTTGGATCGCCAAGGGGGATACGGTATTTTTTCAGAAATTCTAACCAGGCAATATTGTGCAGATGACCGTCGCGAACCAAGGTTCCGTTGAAATCGAAAACTACTCCTTTGATGACCATTGGGGTTATTGGGTTTTGAAGTCGGGTCTTCGCGCAGTTACATAGCGTTTGCGGTAATAAGGTTCCTCCGACAGCCAGTTTGTGCGCAGGCCATGACGGGTGCTGTGAATCATTTTCACGTCTTTGTTTTCGGCCACATCAATCACCATAGCCACATGGCCAATGGACGGGTTTCTGGCGTTGCGTCCTTTGAAAAACAACAAATCGCCTTTCTGAACCGAATCGAGTGAAACCTGTTTGCCAACCATCACTTGTTCGCGGCTTGACCTTGGCAGATCAACACCTTGTTTCTCAAAAATATAACGTGTAAAACCACTGCAGTCGAAGCCTCGTTCGGTGGTGCCGCCAAAACGGTAAGGCAGGCCAACAAAAGAGAGCGAATAGTCAATCAGTTGGTCAATCTCGACCGAAACCATTGAGCGGGGCTGCTGTAACAACCTGTCGGCAAACACATTACCTTCGACGGGATTGGCATGAAGATAAATACTGTCACTGAAATAAAAGGCGGTTTCAAACTGACGGATGTAGGCGAGGCTGTCGGAAAGAATAGAACCGCTGTCGGCTCGGGCTTCGAGCATCAGACTGTCGGCCAGAATAAAAGTGTCGCCAAAAAGATTGAAATAAGTGGTGTCGGAATCTATTTCGGCGTTTTGCGACCAAACGAAGGCCGGCAAAAAAACCAAAAACAGAACCAAAATTCTTTGCGTCATAAAGTCATCACATAAATTAATCGTTCATACGACCCTGTTCAATACAGGCAAAGGGCGACAAAAATAACAATAAATCGGCAAGTTTATTGTCTGCATAGCATTGTCGCCAGAGATAACGCATTAAACATCTCGTGATATTGTGTTGGTTAATGCTTTGTTGTTGTGTTGTTTAGAGATTGAATCGAGGGTTTGTTCGTTTGCCCATATCACAAATAAGAATCTTAGGTTGTTGCGCAAGTTTCTTGTTTTGCCCGAAATAAATAGCGTTTAAAAAAAGGGAGGAAGAATGGTACGGATAAATAAGGTCGAGACCGTCCGAGTCACTATCTCATATTTTCAGTCTCGAAGTGGGCGAACTTATGTACCTTTGTAACCTGAAAATCCGGCCTTTTTCACCAAAAGGCTTTCCAAAACGAAACATAAATCATAAAACCCATGTACGGTAAACTTCAGGAATTTTTACAGCAGGAGCTCGCAGCCATTCGCGAGGCAGGACTGTACAAAAACGAACGAATCATTGTAAGTCCGCAAAACGCTGAAATTGAGCTTGAAAGCGGTCAAAAAGTACTCAATTTCTGCGCCAATAACTATCTTGGTCTTTCCGACCATCCGGCGCTTGTTCAGGCAGCCAAGGATGCTTTGGACAGCCACGGTTTTGGGATGAGTTCGGTGCGCTTTATCTGCGGAACGCAGGATATTCATAAAACTCTAGAGCGCAAAATAGCCGAGTTTTTCGGCACTGACGACACCATCCTTTATGCCGCCGCCTTCGATGCCAACGGAGGAATTTTTGAACCCCTCTTTGGCGAGGAAGATGCCATCATCAGCGATGCCCTCAACCACGCTTCAATCATTGACGGGGTGCGCCTGAGCAAAGCCAAACGCTACCGCTATGCCAATGCTGATATGGATGACCTCGAAGCACAACTGATAGCAGCTCAGGAACAACGATTCCGAATCATTGTTACCGACGGTGTCTTTTCGATGGATGGAAACGTGGCTCCAATGGATAAGATCAATGAATTAGCCCACAAATACAATGCGTTAGTGATGGTTGACGAATGTCACTCGGCCGGTGTTGTTGGCGAGACCGGACGCGGTGTGACTGAGCTTTTCAACATTCGCGGACAGGTGGATGTGATCACCGGAACCTTAGGTAAGGCCTTTGGTGGTGCCATTGGCGGCTTTACAACGGGTCGCAAAGAAATCATCGAGCTGTTGCGCCAGCGCTCACGCCCTTATCTCTTTAGCAACTCCCTGCCCCCTGCAGTGGTGAATGCAGGAATTAAGATGTTCGACATGATGAGCCAGACCAGCGAGCTTCAGGATAAATTGCATCGCAACACTGAATATTTTCTGGAACGGATGACCGCTGCCGGGTTCGACATCAAGCCGACCAAATCGGCCATTTGCGCAGTGATGCTTTACGATGCCAAACTGTCGCAGGAGATGGCAGCGCAGCTCCTCAACGAAGGGATTTATGTGATTGGTTTCTATTTTCCGGTTGTCCCCAAGGGGCAAGCCCGTATCCGCGTTCAGCTCTCGGCTGCCCACGAAACCACACATCTCGACAAGGCCATCGCTGCCTTTACCAAAGTCGGCCGCACATTGGGCGTCATCAGCTAACGAAAGAGGTGATTGACCATGACAACATCAAAAAAAGCAGGTTTTCACCTGCTTTTTTTGATGAATAATCCGGAATGCATCTAACGTATTTCAAAAATCACTTTCTGTAACACATCGCCCACCACTTTCAGCGTGTTTGGGTCAATCTGGCTGAGGTTGTCGTTCAACGTGTGCCAGTGTTCGTAAAAAGTACCATTGCTGCTGTTTTGATCTTGGTGGATAATATTGATCATCGGGATGCCGGCAATCTGATTCACCGGCACATGGTCATCGCTGATAGGTAGTCCGGCCTGATTGGAAAAATAAGCATCGTAGCC
>JBDHYV010000039.1:0-13992 GCA_039811545.1 Bacteroidales bacterium
TGCCAAGGTTGAAAACTTCAAAATGATGTTTCATGCGGTTTTCGATCATTCGTTTTACGGCCACCACATGGGCTTTGGCAAGGTCAACTACATGGATATAGTCGCGAATGGCTGTGCCGTCGTGAGTGTTGTAGTCATCGCCAAAAACGCTCAATTGTTGACGTATTCCTATGGCTGTTTGGGTGATAAACGGAACTAAATTGTTGGGTATCCCGAGCGGCAACTCGCCAATGAGCGCTGTTTCGTGTGCCCCGATGGGGTTGAAATAGCGTAAGGCTATGGCTTTGAGCGAGGTAGATTTCAAGGTGTCCTGAATAATTTCTTCCGAAATCTGCTTGGTGTTGCCATAAGGTGATTCGGCCTTTTTGATGGGAGCCGTCTCGCTCACCGGAAGTTCATCGGGCTGGCCATAAACCGTGCATGAGGATGAAAATACCAGATTTTCAATCTGATATGTGGCCATGCTTTCGAGAATATTCATTAAAGAAACTAGGTTGTTGCGATAGTAAAGCAGGGGTTTGGCCACCGATTCGCCAACGGCTTTGTAAGCGGCAAAGTGAATGACACCCCGAATATCGTTGTGACGACGGAAAAAGTCATCCGTCTTTTCGCGGTCAACCAGGTCGAAAACCTCCAGTGCCGGCCGTTTTCCGGTGATGCGTTCGATGGCATCCACAACAGTGGCCTGTGAGTTGGAAAGATTGTCAACAATAACTACTTCAAAGCCTTGCTGCTGAAGCTCAACAACGGTGTGCGACCCGATATAGCCCGTGCCGCCGGTAACGAGAATTTTCATGGTTTATTTTTTTTCAAAAATACAGCCTAAAAATGAAACAAACCAAAGGAAAATCCAGAAAGATGTAAAGTGTTGAAAGTGTGGATGATAGATGTAAAATGGGCAAGCATTCCGGCTGGGTCATTGAAGTCGTTCCGGAATATATTTGTAACTGGTTAAGCCGTGAATTTTATGAAGTTTTTCATCTGTAAGAATCAGAAATTCAGGCAGATGCTTTTATCTGAAAAGTTTAATGATGTCGTTTCCGTTGGCGTAGATCATCAGGGCAAACAATAGTGCCATACCGATAATCTGGGCAACTTCCATGAATTTGTCGCTGGGTTTGCGTCGAGCGATGATTTAATACATTAGGAATGCTACATGGCCACCATCGAGGGCGGGGATAGGCAGGAGGTTGAGTACAGCCAGCATGATGGAAAGGAAAGCGGTCAGGCGCCAAAAACTTTCCCAGTGAAATTGAGCCGGAAAGATGCTTCCGATTGTGATGAAGCCGCCCACACTTTCGTAGGCCTTCACTTCGGGAGAGAAGAGCAGTTTTAATTGTTTGAGGTAGCCGCCTATGCCATCCACTGTTTTGGCCATTCCGGCCGGAATGGCTTCGGCAATGCTGTAGGTTTTTTGGTTAAGCCGGAAAAAAGCTTCCATCTGTTGTCGTGGAAAAACACCGATAAAGCCGGCTTCGGGTACCGTCAACGCAAAAGCCAGAGTATCGAAACCACGGATTACCCGAATGCTAACATCCTGACCTCTATACTGTTGGATGGTCTCCCGGAAATCCTGAAAATAACGTATCGTTTGGTCGTTGATGCCCAGAAGACTGTCGCCGGGCAGCAGTCCGGCATCACGAGCTGGCGAAGTGTCGGGAAATGATTCAACGACAAAAGGAATCCTTACCGACATAAAATAAGGCGACTTGTGTTTTACTAATTTTCCAATAGCCCCTTCAGGAAGCTGGAGAGCGATACGCTGTCCGTCACGTTCAACCTCCATCGTTTTGGCTTCATCGAGAATCATGGTTAGAGGTATTTTGTTGAAATCCTCGATGTATTTGCCGTCAATAGCCAGCACCTTGTCACCATTGCGAAAGCCAAACTCTTTGGCCAATGAATCAACGGCAATGCCATATTTGTTGGCTTCCGAAGTGGGGAGATATTGTTCGCCATACACGCCCAACATCACGATGTATATCAAAAAGGCAAGCACTACGTTCATAATCACGCCGCCCAACATGATGATCAGACGTTGCCAAGCTGGTTTGCTGCGAAATTCCCATGACTGCGGCGGAAGCTTCATCGCTTCTTTGTCGAGCGACTCGTCAATCATGCCCGCTATCTTCACATAACCGCCCAAAGGAAGCCAGCCAATGCCATATTCGGTGCCTTTGAAATTGAATTTAAACAGCGAAAACCAAGGATTGAAGAATAAATAAAACTTCTCCACTCGTGTCTTAAAAATTTTGGCAGCAGCAAAATGACCAAATTCGTGAACAATCACCAGAACTGAAAGGCTCATGATGAGTTGCAGTATTTTGATAAGGATTTCCATTCTATGGATATGTGCTATGATGAATAATGTAAAGATGTTCTCTTTTTGGGGCTGCAAGATTACGAAAAAAAGCCGTTTGGCCTTCCGACAAAATGTAAAATAGTGTTAATGAGGTATAGCCCAAACTAAAATGGAGGCAGCCGTTGTCAAAAGCAGTTTTCGTACTTCTTGTTATCTTTGTCGGCCAAAATTTTGTTTTTTTTGAATCTTTTGTCTCTTCCAAACCTCTATGCCAACCATGCGGCGATACCTGAAATCGGGATTGCTTTGCAGCAGTATCGGCATCTGCTGGTGAAAGGTTTGCTGGGGTCGTCAGCCTCGCTTGTTGTGGCATCGCTATCGGAACATGTTGGTGGGCAGCATCTTATAGTTTGTCCCGACAAAGAATCGGCAGCTTATTTCTACAACGACCTGGAGAATATCTTTGGCGAGCGCGACTTCGATTTCAACAAAAAGCGAATCTTGTTCTATCCCACAAGTTACCGCAAACCTTATGAACCCGAAAAGGCCGACAACACCTATATACTGTCTCGTGCGGAGGTGTTGGGTCGCTGGTCGGTGAGCGAAAGGCGAAGCCTTGTGGTTACTTATCCAGAAGCACTTTGCGAAAAAGTGGTAACACGTAACTTTCTGGCAAAAAGCACATTAAAGCTTAAAACTAATGAAAAGGTTTCCCTTGATTTTGTGAGCGATGTGTTGATCGAATATAACTTCGAGCGGGTTGATTTTGTCGTTGAGCCGGGTCAGTTTTCGATACGCGGCGGTTTGTTGGACGTGTTTTCGTTCAGCAACGACTTCCCCTACCGTATTGAGTTTTTTGGCGAAGAAGTGGAGTCTATCCGCACTTTCGACCCGGTAACGCAGCTTTCAGTACAAGCTTTGCAACGTATCAATCTGTTGCCCAATATTCAAAGCCCGGAAACTGCCGGCCAGCGGCAGTCGTTTCCTGAATTTCTTCCTGCCGGAACACTTGTGTGGATTCAAGAACCTATGTCGCTGAACGACCGCTTTGAACTCGAATGGAAAAGAGCACATGAAGTCTTCGGGAAATTGGCCGATCAACATAGCCTTGCCAGTCCCGACCAGCTTTTTACTCCGCCCGACCAGCTGTTGCAAACACTCGAAAAATGCCATACCATTGAAATGGCATCCAGTGGAATCTTTTTTCCAACGGCGGTATGGGAGTTTAGGACAGCGGCACAGATGCCTTTCAACAAAAACTTCAAACTGTTGCTTGCTGAGCTAAACCAAGGTCGTGAAAATGGCTACCGCACCATGATTCTTTCCGATAATCCCCGACAGATTGAACGCATTCAAGCCATCATCGACGACATTCAGCCCTTGTCCGACAAGTTGGATGAGCCCATATTTCTGCCCGTTTACCACAGTCTTCATGCCGGTTTTACCGATGAGGAGCTCAAGCTGGCAGTTTTCACCGACCATCAAATTTTTGAACGTTATCATAAATTTCATCTTCGCGAAGGTTTCGCCGGCAAGGAAGCATTGACCATCAGTGAGTTGTATGACCTTATGCCGGGCGACTATGTCAGCCATATTGACCACGGCATCGGACGTTTCGACGGTCTTGAAACCATTGATAACAACGGGAAGCTTCAGGAAGCCATTCGATTAGTTTACCGAAACGACGATATCCTTTATGTAAGCATTCATTCCTTGCACCGTATCACCAAATACAGCGGCAAAGACGGCGCCGAACCAAGCCTCGATAAGCTTGGCTCAAATGCTTGGAACAAGCTGAAAAACAAGACCAAAGGTCGTGTTAAGGACATTGCCCGCGACCTTATCCGGCTCTATGCCAGACGCAAAGCAAGCAAAGGATTTCAGTTTTTACCCGACACCTATCTGCAAAACGAACTCGAAGCATCGTTCATTTACGAAGACACGCCCGACCAGCTCAAAGCTACTATTGACGTGAAATCGGATATGGAATCGGAAGCACCGATGGACAGGCTTATCTGTGGTGATGTGGGTTTCGGAAAAACCGAAATCGCCATCAGAGCCGCTTTTAAGGCCGTGGCCGATTCAAAACAGGTTGCCGTGCTGGTGCCAACCACGATTTTGGCGCTTCAGCATTATAAGACCTTTAGTGCCCGTTTGGCCGATTTCCCTGTTCATGTTGACTTTATCAACCGTTTCCGGTCGGCGGCGCAACAAAAAGAAACCCTCGAAAAGTTGGCTTCCGGCAAGGTAGATATCCTCATTGGAACACATCGTATCATAAGCAAAGATGTGGTATTCAAAGATATAGGTCTGCTTATCATTGACGAGGAACAGAAATTTGGAGTGTCGGCCAAAGAAAAACTCAAAGAGATAAAAGCCCATGTTGACACCCTGACCCTCACCGCAACTCCAATACCACGCACGCTTCAATTTAGCATGATGGGTGCCCGCGACCTGAGCATCATCAACACCCCGCCGCCCAACCGTTTTCCGGTTCAAACCGAAGTGAGACCTTTGAGCGAAGAGGTTATTCGCGAGGCTATCGCCTTTGAAATTGCCCGAGGCGGACAGGTGTTTTTTGTCCACAACCGGGTGCAAAATATCATGGATGTGTATGACATGATCCTGCGTTTTGTGCCCGGAGTTCGTATTGGAGTGGCTCACGGCCAGATGGAAGGCGATAAACTTGAGAAAGTGATGATGGCTTTTATCGAGGGCGACTATGATGTGCTGCTTGCCACCACTATCATCGAGTCGGGGCTCGACATTCCCAACGCCAATACCATTATCATCAACGATGCACATCATTATGGCTTGAGCGACCTTCATCAGCTCAGGGGAAGGGTAGGGCGGTCGAACAAAAAAGCCTTCTGCTATTTGCTTGCACCGCCTATGGCTACCTTGACAACGGAAGCCCAACGCCGACTCAGGGCGATTGAGGATTTTGCCGGATTGGGAAGCGGGTTTAACATCGCCATGCGCGACCTCGACATCCGAGGAGCCGGAAACCTACTCGGTGGCGAACAGAGTGGGTTTATCAGCGATATAGGCTACGAAATGTTTCACAAAATATTAGACGAGGCCATTCAGGAATTGAAAGAAACAGAGTTCTCGGAGGTGTTTAAAACCGATGTGGCCAAACCTTTTGTGAAAGACTGTGTTATCGAATCTGATCTGGAAATTCTGTTGCCATCAGACTATGTTGACTCGCCTCCCAAACGCATGAGCCTCTATCACGAACTCGATAATATTCAGGAAGAGAAAGCATTGCTACAGTTTACCGATAGGCTAATTGACCAATTTGGTCCATTGCCTCATCCGGCATCCGACCTGATTAATTCAATCAGGATGCGCTGGATAGCCCGCAGTCTGGGTTTCGAGAAGTTAGTGCTGCGCAATAAAACCTTTATCGGTTATTTTGTGGCCGACCCGCAATCGCCTTTTTATCA
Source organism: Bacteroidales bacterium (assembly GCA_039811545.1). Lineage (GTDB taxonomy): Bacteria > Bacteroidota > Bacteroidia > Bacteroidales > F082 > JALNZU01. Next base: position 5,752 of record JBDHYV010000039.1, read on the forward strand.
GAGTAATACGTTTACTGGGATACTTCATTTCCTACAGGCAAACCCGCGTTCGTGCCGGATGAAGGAAGGTAACGACAAATTGATTCTCTATATTAGCAATATTGGCTCGGTAGCCCAGGCACTTTCGGTTTTGCGCGAGCTGAAGGATAGAGAAGATGGAAGCTAATATTCCGGTAGGTCGGAGCTTAATGAGCTTCTTTGGTTAGAATAATATAGGTAGGAAAGTGGTCGCTAAAGCCTCCGAGGTATTCGCCACCGGCAAAAGTGCGAAGCGGATAGCCTTTGAATTTGCCACTTTTCTGGGTCAGTTCGGTCTTGTTGTGTACTCTTGCGCTGTAGAGTTTATAGGTCGAGGTATCTTTCCCTAAAAGCCCTTGGCTCACAATAATCTGGTCGAACAGGCTCCAGGTGTCGCGCCAGGCGTTGCTTCCAATACCTTTTTTATAGAGCGCAAACATCGTGTTGAACAATTGCCCAGGCTGTAGGTTTCCGGCTGTGCCTTTGGCATTGAGTCCTTCAATCAGACTTTTGTTGGTGGGGTTATCGTTCAGGTCGCCCATCACCACAATTTTAGCCTTTGGATTAATGGCTAAGAGCGAGTCGGTGATATGGCGCGAGAGTTTTGCGGCAGCCATCCTCAAAGGAAGGGAGCGCTTTTCGCCCCCGCGGCGCGAAGGCCAATGGTTGACGATAAAGTGCATTTCTTCGCCATCGAAAAGCCCTGAAACCAAGAGTTGGTCGCGGGTTAGGAAATTGGGCATACCTTCCATCTTCAGACGATACGATTTGCTGCCCGTGGGTTTGAAATATTTTGGCTGATACAACAGTGCCACATCCACCCCACGCAGGTCGGGGCTGTGATAATGAATCACCTGATAATTGCGCTTCTGCAACTGCGGCATTGCTGCCAAATCGAGCAACACTTCCTTGTTCTCAATTTCCGAAACGCCCAAAATGGCTGCCCCATCGGGAGTAATATCCGTCCCGATGCTTTCGATGGCTTCGGCCAAACGTTCCAACTTTGTCAGATATTTCTTGCTGTTCCACTGATTTGCACCATTGGGCAAAAACTCCTCATCATTCTTCTCAGGATCATTGATGGTGTCGAACAGGTTTTCTACGTTGTAGAAGGCAACACAGCCAACCTTGAAATTGCGTTGCTGCGCCCGAAGCGTTGTCAGCGAAACAATAAATACGAAGAGAAAGGCAAATGCAATTAAGAAATTTCTTTTCATGGTCAAAATGTCAGGTATTTAGTGTGGATGTGATATTGAACTTAACAGTTTGATGAAACAAAATTTGTACTGCCAGCAAAAAAAACACTTCATCACGGCAAAGATAAATAAAACCTCTCCTATAGATATCTTTCAAGGAGTTTAAAAAACTACTTTTGCATTCTTATTGTTGTCAAAAGGCTGACGAAAGGCATCATGGGTCGTAAGAGACTGTTTTTTATCAGTCGGCATGCAACACATTGAATATTAAAATCATAATTAAAACTGTTTTATGCATAAAGTTCTATTACTTATTGGAGGACTTCTGATAGCAATTGCAGGCTTTGCGCAGAGCGACACCAATGTGGTGGCACCTCCTCCTAATCTGCCTACCATCACCATGTCGGAGTCGGAGTTTGAAGGCAGTAGCTCATCAAACGAGATTTCGGGTTTGTTGCAGTCATCACGCGACATTTTTGTTTCCACCGCCGGTTTCAATTTTGGTTCGTTTCGCTACCGTATGCGTGGCCTCGATTCCGAAAACACTCATGTGCTCATCAATGGCGTTATGATGAACGATCAGGAAACCGGACGTGCTTCCTATTCATCGTGGGGAGGGTTGAACGATGCCATGCGCAACACCGAGGTCAATAACATGGTGGAAGCTTCTGACTGGGCTTTTGGTGGCATTGGCGGTGTAACCAATATCCTGACTCGCGCCGGAAACTACCGCAAAACGACCAGCTTAGGCTATGCCCTGTCAAACAGGAGCTACAATAACCGAATCATGTTTCTGTATTCCACCGGCATGCAGGATAATGGATGGGCCATCACACTTTCGGGCTCCCGCCGCTGGGCGCAGGAAAGTTATGTGCCGGGAACTTTCTACGATGCCTGGTCTTATTTCGCCTCGATTGAGAAAAATCTCAACAACCGTCACAGCCTTGGATTTATTGCCTTTGCTGCACCAACCAAAAGAGCCTATTCAGGAGTGTCGGTGCAGGAAGCCTACAGCCTCACCGGCGATAATTACTATAACGCCAATTGGGGTTATCAGAACGGGAAAGTGCGCAATGCACGCGTGAGCAACTTCAACCAACCTATGTTTCAGCTAAGCCATTACTGGACACCGTCGGACAAAACCAAAATCCAGTCAACGGCCTATTATTGGTTTGGAAGGGGAGGAGCAACCGCCCTCGACTGGACTGAGGCAAACGATCCACGCCCCGACTATTACCGCAATCTCCCAAGCTATTTTTTGAGTATTGGCGATATTGCCAATTATAATAAATATACAAATCTCTGGCAAAATGACGAGAATACCCGACAACTGAAATGGGATCATTTTTATTTTGCCAACAGCGACCAGCTAACCACCATTACAAACGCCAATGGAAGCGGCAAACCCTATACAGGACACAAATCCAAATACGTGATCGAAGATCGCCGGATGGACAAAAAACAGTTTGGCATTAATATCAATGCCCAACATCAGCTTAGTCCCGCAGCACGCCTCGTTGGTGGATTGATGGCCGTCAGCTCCAAAACCCGCCATCACAAACGTATGGTGGATCTTTTAGGTGGCGAATTTTGGCTCGATATTGACAAATATTCGGATCAGGAATCCATGACCATCACCGATGCTTCGCAAAACGATTTGCGCAACCCTAACCACATCATCAAAGAGGGCGATGTGTATGGCTACGACTATCTTGCCAACGTGAACAATGCCCGGTTGTGGTCGCAATTTGAGTATAAATTCATGAAAATGGAAGTATATGCTGCAGGCGAGTTGAATATGACACAGTTTTGGCGCACGGGACAGATGCAAAACGGACGATTTCCCAACAATTCTTATGGCGACGGCCAAAAATTTGATTTTCTCAACGGTGGAGCCAAAGCAGGAGTTGCCTATGCCATTAACGGACGCAATTATGTGGTGGCTAACGCTGCCTATCTGCATCGTGCACCAAATTTCCGGGATTCCTATATCTCGCCCCGCACCCGAGATTTTGCTGTGGAAGGGCTGACAAGCGAGAAGGTTCTGGCAGGCGACATCAGTTATGTCTTGCGTTCACCGAATCTCAAAGGACGATTGACACTGTATCACATACAAATACACGATGGCCTCTGGGTGAGAAGCTATTACCACGAAGACCTTCGCAACTTTATTAATTATATAATGGAAGATGTGGACCAGAAAACACAGGGCGTGGAGCTCGGCCTCGAAGCCAACATTTCGCCTACCCTGTCGGCACATGCCGTCTTTGGTAAAAGCATTAACATCTACACCAACAGGCCTGTGGTAACCATCTCGGCCGATAACGATGCCAAACTGCTGGCCGAAAACCGATTAGTTTACCTGAAAAATTATTATGTTGGAGGTGCCCCACAAACAATCGCCTCGGCAGGACTGCGCTACAATGCACCAAAGTATTGGTTTGTCGGCATTACAGCCAACTATTTTGCCGATGCTTATCTCGAACCTAACCCGGACAACCACACCGAAGAAATTCTGAGTAACTATAAAGAAGGCGATGTGCGGATTGATTTGATTCTTGACCAACCCAAACTCGACCCAGGTTTTACCCTCGATTTCTTTGGCGGAAAATCATGGATGATTAAAGGTCATTATGTGGCTATTAACTTAAGTATCAATAATTTATTGAATAATAGGGATATGATTATCTGGGGCTTCGAACAACTGCGCACCGACTTGAACGACCCCAACCGTTTCCCAGAAAAATACTCATACGGCTATGGCGCTACCTATTTTTTAAACCTTACTTTCCGACTCTAAACCAAGAAAATATCATATAAAACTATAAAAATGAAAAAGTTAAGAAGTTTACTCATGGTTCTGGCAGCAAGTGTTTTTATTGCCGCCTGCGTGAAACAGGATTTTGACCGCCCTCCCATCACTTCCATTCCTGTGGGCGATGTTTATACCATTGGCGACCTTGTGAACATCCTCAACACAACAGGTGCCACACAGTTTAATAACAATGCCTCAGTGTATGGCGTGGTTACGATGGACGAAGTGTCGGGAAATATCTACAAATCGGCTTATATTCAGGATGCTACGGGTGCAATCAACCTGCGTCTTCAGGAGTCGGGCGGCCTAAGGGTGGGCGACTCCGTGAGAGTTTTCCTTAAAGGAGTCATCCTTTCGGAATACAATAAGCTGCGACAATTGAGCAATGTGCACAACGATAGCAATATTGTGATTCTGGCCAATAGAAAATTTATTGAACCTGAAGTCGTTACGGTTGACCAGATTAAAACTGGAAGCTTCCAGTGTAAGCTGATTAAACTCGAAAACGTTCAGTTCATTGCCAGCGATACCGCATTAACATGGGCAGAGGCCGATGCCACCACCAACCGAACAATTGAAGATTGCAGCGGAAAATCAGTCATCGTACGAACAAGTAACTATGCCGGTTTTCATGGCGAGAATTTGCCCAACGGAAAGGGAAGTTTAGTTGCCATTGCTGGTATTTTTAATACGACCCCGCAATTATATGTGCGTTCTACCACCGAAGTGAAAATGGACAGCACCCGTTGTGGCAGTGGTGGCGGTGGCGGTGAAACTGTTGACACGGTCAACGAAAACTTCAGCACTGCTCAGGATAATTCGGATATCAATGCTCCGGGCTGGACTAATATCGCCGAAGCCGGAACACGCAAATGGCAGGGAAAAATCTATCAAGGCGATGGCTATGCACAGGCAACAGGCTACAACTCTAACCTGCCCAGCATGATCACCTGGCTCATTACCCCGAATGTGAAAATGGATCAGAAAAAGTATTTGCGCTTCCGCACAGCAAAAGCCTACTGGGAACATGGCGATGACCTGCCGCTTACAGTGATGGTTTCCTCAAACTTCGATGGGGTCAATGTAGCTGCCGCTTCCTGGACACCGCTCACAGCAAAAGTTGTGGGTCGTGCTGATGCCGACAATACCTGGATTCCTTCAGGCGATATTGACCTCTCGACTTTCATCCCCGAAGGGAAAATTGCGGTAGCATTCAAATATAGTGGTAGCGGGACAAAATCAACTTCTATCCGCGTGGATGACGTGTATATTGGCACTCAGGCCGGCGGTGGCGGTGGCGGCGAAACAAGCGGAGCTTTTGAGAATCCTTTCACCGTGCAGGAAGCCATCAGCAAACAAAATGCTACACCTTACGTCAACGGATGGGTGCAGGGTTATATCGTGGGTTCAGTGAAAAATGGCGTAACTGCCGTAACATCCAACGACGATATCCACTGGGCAGCACCCTTTACCCTTGCTACTAATGTGCTGATTGCCAGCGCGCCTGGCGTTACAGACTATACCCAATGTGTTTTTGTGAATATGCCTGCCGGCAGCGATTTTCGTACACAGGTGAACCTGCTTGACAATCCGGCTAACCTTGGCAAAAAACTCAAAGCCGTTGGAAATCTGCGCACCTATTTTGGTGCCGCCGGCCTTCGCGATAATGTAGGAACCTCAGCCGACTTCCTCCTCGAAGGCGGTGGTGGCGGCACGGTTGGTGGTACTTTCGAAAATCCGTTTACGGTGGAAGAAGCCATCAGTAAACAAAATGCCACACCTTATGTAAACGGCTGGGTGCAGGGCTATATCGTTGGCTCGGTGAAAAGCGGAGTAACAGCGGTTAGCTCCAATGCCGATATCCACTGGGCAGCACCCTTTACCCTTGCTACGAATGTGCTGATTGCCAGCTCGCCCGGCGTAACAGATTATACCCAATGCGTCTTTGTAAATATGCCTGCCGGAAGTGCCTTCAGAGCTCAGGTTAACTTGATGGACAACCCGGCCAACTTTGGAAAGAAACTCAAAGCTGTGGGTAATTTGCGTACATATTTTGGTGCTGCCGGCTTGCGCGATAATGCCGGAACTGCAGCCGACTTCCTGCTCGAAGGCGGCGGCGGTGGCGGTGGAACAGCCCTTTTTAGTGAAACATTTTCCAGCAATCTTGGAACCTTCAGTCAATATAGCGTTGAAGGAAACCAGGTGTGGAGTTGGGGGAACTTTGACACAGGTTGTGCTCTGATGACCGGTTATGTCAATCCTGATCGCTTCCCCAATGACGACTGGCTCATCTCGCCGGCCATCAACCTTTCTGCTCACACCGGAGCGGTGCTCACCATCAGACAGGCCGCCAACTACGTAAGCTCCGAGTGGTCTTATCTCCAAGTACTGGTCTCTTCTGATTATACAGGAAGCGGAAATCCGGCTGCACAAGGAACATGGACCGAAATCAATGTGCCAAACAAACCCAGCGGCACCGACTGGGCCTTTGTTGATTCGGGGGACATCAATTTTTCGGCCTATGATGGAAAACCTGCGGTATATATTGCATTCCGTTATCGTTCATCTTCAACCATTGCCTCAACTTGGGAAATCAGCAAGGTGGAAGTGAAATAATTTTGCCCTCAACAACGAAAAAGTGGATACGGAAGCCTATTCCCGTATCCACTTTTTTATTTGATAAACAGCAAGTTGGAGCAATTGGCAACTCGTCTGCTAAGGGTTTCCCTGCTCAAAAGATTATTTTTTTCGGTTCTTTTTGGCCTCGTTTGTCAGAAACTCATCAATGGCCATGGTCATTGAAGGACAGTTGGTGGTTGGAGCCTCGATATGAAGCGTGAAGCCGGCTTCTTTGATGGCATCACAAGTAGATTTGCCAAATCCTCCAAACACCTTGTCGCCCTGCTTGAATTTCGGAAAGTTCTTTTGAAGCGATTTGATCCCTGCAGGACTGAAAAATACCACCATATCGTAGTTTTCCAATTTCACATTGCTCAAATTGCTGGCTACAGTGCGATAGATTACGGCTCGTGTGAATTCAATCTTGTTCTGCTCAAGCAGGTCGGCCATGCCTTCTTTGGCAATATCGGAGCACGGAAGGAGAAACTTCTCCTCTTTGTGCTTGCGGATGATATCTAAAAGGTCGTTGAAATTATGTTTGCCGTGAAAAATCTTGCGCTTACGAAACTGAACGTAATTCTGAAGATAAAAAGCTGTTGACTCCGAAGTGCAGAAATATTTCAAGCTTTCGGGCACCTCATATCGCATCTCTTTTGAAATACGAAAAAAATGATCCACCGCATTGCGGCTTGTCATCACCACTGCCGTATGCTCGGCAAGCGACACCTTGTCCTGCCTGAAATCTTTGGCTGGAACACCTTCGATCGCGATAAACTTATGGAAATCAATCGTAACGCCATGCTTCTTGGCCAGATCGCCATAAGGCGATTTCTCGAATTCCAGTGGTTTGGGCTGCGAAATAAGTAACGACTTAACCTTCATCTTTCCTTTATGTTTTGCTTCAATAGATTCTATATCACTTTACTGCCAAAACCCCAAAACTTAACATCTTCCGTAAACGTAAAATGAGAGAGCTTACCATGTCTATTAAATCGTAAAAAGTTCTTTCTCAACCGATAATACCGTGGTTAGTTAAGATTTGAAATACTTTTAAAACAATCAGAAGGGGTATAATTTCAAGGGTACAAAGATACAAAAATAAATATTGCAACCCGAACGAATTCTCCGTCATACCAACGACTAAGCTTCGGATAATGCGGGTAAGTTGTGCTAAACCGGCCAGTGAAATGCCGATAATCAAACTGGTGGTTCCGGGCTGAAAATGAAGCAGCAGTAGTACCGGTATTAACATCAGGAGCGAAACCATTGAAAAGGTAATCTGTGTGGTGAGATAGCGCTCGCCGCTCCCGCGTGCATTGAAAATGAGTGCGAGAAATAGTATTGTGAGGTATTTGCCGGTTATGATGAAACCTACTCCTACCGATAGTAATAGCAGATCGAGCCACCAAGGATCAAAAAGTACAGGCGACGAACCCAGGCTGTTAGCTGCCGCCTGAACAAACATGGCAAACGAAACAAAGTACAGAAAACTATAAATGTAGGTAACACCATTACTAAGCGGGTTCCACTCCCTCAGAAGCTGCCATTGCGCCTGATTGCTGAAAGATGCTGCCAGAAACTGATTGAATCGCC
>JBDHYV010000040.1:0-13556 GCA_039811545.1 Bacteroidales bacterium
CTTTTACTCCGGTGCGGGTTCCAAGGAATCCACCGCTAACTAAGAATCTGTCAGTAAGTTTGTATTCAAGGCCTAAGGCAAACTCGAGATAGTTTTTATCCATTACCTCATCGTTTTTCACATACACGTTGTTGATCATTTTGCCATACTCAGCTCCTTTGTCAAAATAGGAATGTACGCCGGCACTGATCCCCAATTTTTCGGTAGCTTTGAAGCTTGCGCCTACCGACAGCATGGCCGGCATATCGCTTGGCACTTCGGCTCCATCGGGGAACATGCCCACATCGTCAATTTTGGTGCTGTTTTTCACTTTCACACTGGCTTTGTGCTCATATTTGATGCCGATGTTCAGCCTGTCGAAATGCAAGTGAATCCCAACAAAAGGCACGAATCCTCCGCCCGACTGGGTAGCGTCCACCTCTTTGTCGGATGTAGCTTTGGCATTGGCACCCATCGCTGCGGCCTTGCCTGCATATTGCTGCGAAGCTCCAAGGAAGAAAGCCTGAGCCTGAGCAAAAGTCATGGCACTAGGATTGCCGCCCAATGCGGTGATGGTTCCCTGTAGCAAAGCAACGGTTTCGGGGGTCATGCCAAGAAGAGCACCATTGGCTAATGGAGTATCGCCAAAGCCATTGGCAATGATCGGTTGAAGCGAATTGCCAGTGGCGCCTAACTGAAGGCTGGTGGCACCAAGATAGCTTTCCATACTTTCGAAAAAGTGCGGCGCGCTCACCATCTGTCCGGTAAAGCCCACAGCCGGAAACATCGGGTTGATCTGAATATTTTTCAGATAACCTTCGTAGCTGTTGCTCATCATCACATAACGCAATCCGAGAGCTACCGAAATCATATCGTTGATTTTGTATGCTCCGGAAAGTTGCATCCCATAATAAATAGAACGACCTTCAAACTCGGTCTCATAGCTGTACTTTGTCGTGGCGATGTTGTTTGCCGACAACATGGCTGGCAAGCCGGCTACCTGCATCTCGAACGATGGGAGGCCATCCTCAAACTTGGCTCCGCCACCGCCGCCAATGGGATTAAATCCAAACGCAACGGCAAAGCGGTCTTTTTTGTAAACAGCATAAGCCGATGGAAACAAAGGTGCGTTCACTTTGCCCTCGAACTCGCTGCGGTTTAATCCGGGGAAAGTGGTGCCGATGGTCCTGTTTTGCGTAATAAACTGGTTGTTCAGGCTCAGGTGGAAGCCGTCTTTTAGAAAAGCCATTCCGGCAGGGTTGAAATAAGTAGCATCCAGCCCAAGCGAGGCATCGCGTGCAGGCATTCGGATGAAAGAAGCGCTCTGGTTGGTATTGGTTACAATACCGCCAGCCATAGTTACAAGTGCTAACGCACTCAGTGTCAGAGTTAAGAATGTTTTTCTCATAAGTTTGATGTTTAGTTTGAGTGGCTAAAAGTATATAGAGAAATTTACATATCAAAATTTTTGTTTTTGTGAAAAAATAAACGGAAACCTTCGGTTGATAATTCTATCCCGAAAGTCTCCGTCAGTTGCCCTGTTGTTGGCGATTTTACTAATTGTCGAAGCCGACAGGCTGCATCACAAAGCTGAAGCTTCTTTTCCCGGCTTCGAGCAGGTATTTTTCCATTGGCCCTGGGCCGCAGCTACCGCCGCCAAGACCATTGTGTGCAATATCTAAGGTAAGAATGGTTTCGGCTCGGCGAACGAGTTGATAGGGATGGTTGGCCCGGTCAAGGTCGGCAGGCAGATGATGGAGTGCGCTAAAATTAAAGGCGTCATTGGCTTTGAAGCGAAGGCCTTTGCCTGCATAGTTCAATACCTGAAACCAGCGAATATCGCTGCGGTTGCCCATGTCCTGAGGGCGGATGTAGGGCTCGGTCATCTCGTCCACCGTACGCTGATAAAGCCCGATAGCAGCCGAATGTTTACGGTCGGTATAGCTTTCGTGTGGACCAGCACCAAACCACTCCACCTCCTCAAAACCCTGCGGCATTTCTAAAATGACACCCAGCTTTGCTAGGGGCCATTCAACAACGTCGGGATCAAAATCTACTTTCACTTCTACCGAACCGTCACCCCTTACCACATATTCCCAATGGGTTTTCAGTCCAAATCCTCCTTTTGACACCGAGCTCATCACAATGTTGACTACTACATGGCAGGGGTCTTTCTGCGTAAAGTTGAAATCCAACACTTCGTCTTTCAGGTCGGCCAATTGTTGTTTTTGCCAGATTGGCCCCGGGCCGCCACCGAAGATATAGTCGTTGTCAACCGGAGCACGAAACACATTGGCGCGTGGTCCGCTCAGCCTATGAGGGCTTTCTTTATGCCACGACACCAATCCGGTTTCGGGGATTACGCCGTTCACGGCTTCCGGATGGGTGGCAATCAGTTTTTGGCCGTGCATCTGATATGCGGTGATGACACCTCTTTTGCGGCTAAATGTTGCCGAAAAATCGGCGTTTGAAATGGTTACTTCCTGCGGGTTATCGTTCACTTTGAGCGATTGCAAGACAGTGCAGGACAACTCATCAGTTATTTTCTCGCCGGCTTGAATCAGAAACTGCTCCCAAGCGACTACATGGCCGCTTTTGGCCCATAAATTGTCGGTTTTCAAGCGGAAGCCTGTAGTCAAAAAATACTCAGTATTTGACAGTGCCTCAGGGAGTTGAAATGGGATGGCTATTTCGGTGGAAGCACCCGGCAACAAGTTAATTTCAGGAATAAGTCCTGTCTGAATCGTTTTTCCATTTGCAGACAGTTCCCAATATCCCTGATAATGATCCAGATTGGTAAAGTCGAAGCGGTTGGTCAGCTTCACGATGCCGTTTTTCGGGTCAACCATCTGGAAAAGCACGTTTTGATACACCTTTTTTACCTCTTTGAGTTTTGGGGTGATGCGTCTGTCGGCTGTAATAAGGCCGTTGGCGCAGAAGTTCCAGTCGGTGGGCCGGTCGCCATAGTCGCCGCCATAAGCCAGAAAATATTCTCCCTTGCGGCCGGGAATCTCCTTATAAAGACCCTGATCAACCCAATCCCAGATGCAACCGCCAATTAATCTGGGATAGGCATAGATGGCATCCCAGTATTCCTGAAGATTGCCAACGGCATTGCCCATCGCATGGGCATACTCACAAAGGAAAAACGGTTTCGGGCTGTCTTTCTTCCCTTCGTTGTTCACCCAAACCACATCGGGATACATCACCGATTCCACATCGGCCACATCGTTGTAGCGTTCATAATGTATTGGCCTATCATCCAATGTCTTGAGAGCTTTGGAAGATGCCTCAAAATTGATTCCCGGCCCGGCTTCGTTGCCCAACGACCACATGATGACACAGGCAAAATTCTTGTCGCGCTCATACATATTGACCACGCGAGATACATGGGCATGTTGCCAGCTACTGACGTGTCCGAGCGACTCTTTGCCATAACCCATGCCGTGCGATTCCACATTGGCTTCATCAATCACGTAGAGGCCGTATTCATCACAGAGTTCGTACCAGAGCGGGTCGTTTGGGTAGTGGCTTGTGCGCACCGTGTTGATGTTATACTTTTTCATCAGCTCTATATCCTTCACCATCGAAGCGCGGCTCACCACGCGCCCATCAACGGGATCAATTTCATGGCGGTTCACCCCTTTGATTTTGATGCTTCGGCCGTTGACCCAGAGCTGCCGGTCGCGGATTTTAATTTCCCTGAAACCAAAACGCTGCTGCTGAGCCATCAGCTCATTTCCGACAGCATCTTTCAGCACAAAAACAAATTGGTAGAGGGCGGGATTTTCGGCCGACCAGAGCTGTGGATGATCCACCGTGGTTTCGAAATCAAACAGAGGCTTAGCCTTGCTGATCGAGTTGATTTGCTTGCTGAATAAGGGTTTTTCGGGCAGCCGCGTCTCGCCGGGCCGGAGCAGAAACACCTCAATGCGATGGTTTATCTTGCCGCCATCATGGCGCATTCTGAGGCTGAGTTTCAGTTGACTTTCGGTGAAATCGCTGTTAAAAGTGGTGGTGATTTTGTAATCATCCACCGAAACTTTTGGAGTGGAATAGAGGAAAACATCGCGATAGATACCGCTCATGCGCCAGAAATCCTGATCTTCGAGATAACTCCCGTCACTCCATTGGTAAACCTCAACGGCCATTTTATTTTTCCCGTTTTTGACAAAGGCGGTGATGTCGAAATCTGCCGGTAGGCGGCTGTCTTCGTGATAGCCTACTTTTTTTCCGTTCACCCAGAGGTAGAAAGCACTTTCAACGCCCTCGAAACGGGCAAAAATCTGCTGTCCGTTCCAGCTCGCGGGCAAGTCGAAAAATCTAACGTAAGAGCCTACCGGATTGGGCATCTTCGCTGCAGTGAAATAGGCCGGCACACTGTCGAGAATAAAAGGCGGTTTGCGCGGATGCGGAAAAGGTACATTGGTGTAAATGGGAATGCCGTAACCTTTCATCTGCCAGGCCGAAGGTACCGCAATCTCGTCCCAATAGCCCACATCAAAGCCTTCTTCAAAAAAGTTGACCGGACGCAAATCGGGATGTTTTACCCAGTTGAATTTCCAGTTTCCATTAAGTAAAAGATAGCGCGAAGAGGTCATTTTGTTGCCCCTCAGCGCCTCAGCAGCATTGCCGTAGGCAATCCAATGCGCCTTCGCCTTCTGCACATTGATGGCCGTCAATTCCTCATTTTCCCAGTCACGCTTAGATGCGTTCAAATTTCCACCTAATAGCAACAAGATGACTATCAAATAGTTGGTTAATTTTTTCATCGCAATTTGGATTTTTAGCAAAGCTAAGCCAAAATTTGGACTTCCCAAAGTGCTTTTGCACCTTTCTTTCGTGAACCTCGGCAAGGATAGACTTCTCTTTGAGTGAATCAGAAAAAATCTTTTGCCTTTTCGCAAACCATTCCATTCACAAGCTTTTCGCCTGCTGCTAAAATGCGTTGGGGAGCTCGAAGGAGCGTCGTTGTCCCACGCTAAAATTAATGCCAATATACAAAATAAAACCTTTCTAAATATCTGCCCCAATGGATTTTAGCAGTTGTTGTAGCCTGTAATTTTTATTCTTTCTCTATTGTTTTTCTATATTTTTCTATCGTTTCATCGATATGATTTAATTCGACCAACCATTCTAGCAAGTCCTTGTCAAGCCATTCTATTCCTTCAATGATTTCTAGTTTATATGAATTCAAAACGTTCAAATTCCATGTGATTGCTTCATGGTGAAATATTCTATTCCTTAATCGTCTAATTCCATTGAATTTGGAGCTCATTGTTTTCCGCTTTCTAACATTCTTAGGGCAGTTTGGAAAAGATAGTCTCAAATTCTTCCACAACGACATTTCAAATCGAGTGTCAAATAGAGAAGTCCAAAATCCAAATGATAATTCCGATATTATTCTTCCAGATGTAATCTCTTTCTTTTCAGATAGGATATTTGTTCTCGCTTCAGATATTCTGTCTATCAGAAATCTCGATGCAATTCGAACAAACTCAATATTTTCATACTATTGCTTGTCGTTAAATCTTTTCGTTAGCTGATAGTCAATCGAGTTTCTTAGACCAACCTCAAGAATTGCAAGTAATGGATAAAATGCTTCAGAGATTAATATGTTGATTTTATAGTGAGATATTGCTTTCTCAAAGTCATTCTTATGATGTCTCAAGTAAGGTTCTAGCCTTTCCTTCGAAATTATTTTCTCAATTATTGCTTTATTATCTATAAGTTTATTATCTTTGCATCGTAGTCCCGGTGATTCCTCTCCCAGTTTCTTTGCTGGTGATGAAGCCGGGTTCTTTGATTTATAGAGTCAAAGATAACAAATTCCCAATCGAGTCATCCCAAATTCTTTCTTGTCGTCTTAAAAACTATTGGCTACAACACCAAAATAGCGGAAAAAGTGATTGTTCGAAACTTGCACTCAAAACCTATCAGGACAGGCCGCAGGGAAATCTCTGATTCACCTCATTTTTGATGGCACAATAGACATGATTTTGTCAAAAAAAACGGTACAATTCAACTCAACTATCCTGCTTCAACATTGTTATTTGCGGCAACTTTCTTTTTCCCTATCAGCTTACTCATTTTCAACATGTTCGTTCTCGAGTCGAAAATCTTGGAAGCTGTTTTTTTTAAGAAAGTGCAGGTGCATCGTTCGTTTAGTGTTTTTAAACCGGAAAAAACACAGGAAAAAAGAGTGTTTTGCATATTTTCCGTTGATAGAAAGCCTCCAAGATCAATGGGGTGAGCAAAGGAGAGCTCCCGCACTCGTCAAGCAAAAAAGTCCTAAATTTGCCAGAAATGTGAACCCTAAAGATAGATGTAATGAGAGTGTTTTTACCCTTTGCCGCTTTACTGTTGATATTGTTTCAACCTGCCGTATCCCAAACGCTTTGGAGCGATGATTTCGAAAATTATGAAACAGGCAATTTCCCGGGAGGTAACGGCTGGATCAGGGATGGAGGGGAAGAAGACTGGGTGAAGATCGTTCAGACCAATCCCGAAAAAGGGAAAAGCATTCAGTTTAATAGTCCCGACGACAATACTTCAGGTATTTTTGTCACCCATTACAACAATTGGGCACAACGCGACGCCAATAAGGATATCTTGGAAGTGAGTTTCGACCTTTTCACCGGTCAGGAAATCATCGAGGGTGTTGGAATGATTGTGATAGCGACAGAAAACTTCGAAGAAATTGTTTCCATTGTTTATACCACCGAAAACAATGCCATTTCGGTTTATGCTGAAAATTTTGATGAGATTTTAGTTCCCAATCCCACGCCCGACACCTGGTACAATCTAACGTTGACCTACAATAGCATCAACGGCGAAATCATGATAAAGGTGGATGAAGGGCCTGTCTTGATTGGGTTTAGCAGTGCCGGCATGGAACCCGAAGTTTTCAATTTCACCTGCATCATCGAGTCAAATCTTGGCATTGACAATGTCAGTATTGTCGCTACTGATGGATCAGTGCTGAGCCGTATCACTAAATTGGACAACAGCCGGTTTACAAATGTTTTCCCAAACCCGGTATCGGATGTCGTCAGCCTGCAATCCGGAAAAGCCATCAGCTATATCGAACTGATGGATATTTTCGGCAAAAAAATCAACTGTTTTTCTGGTCAGACACAGTCGCTCGACCTTCGGGAGCTCACGGCAGGAAACTATTTTCTGAAAATCCACTTTGCTGATGGTTTCTGCCAAACCCACAAAATCTCAAAGAAATAAAAATCGTTTCTATCGTTGAAATCATCCTTTGGTTAAGTATATTATTAGTCTAATCAAATGATATTCAATGTATTAAATTTCTTTTCTGATTTATAGATCATTATTTTTGGCTGGTATTCTTCGCCAAATGCCATCAGAGGTCACGATGCAGGTTTTGACGAAAATGTTTTTCTTTGTGGTCTGAAATCACTTCAATGAATAACTCTTTTTAACTCATCAACAAACCGACATGAAAACACAGCATCCTGATCATGACTTCAGTGCTACCTTTAAGCGACTGGGCATCAACGACATCAATGAAGGCGCCAGCACGGGCAGGCGTTGGATTTCCACCAAAGGCACCATCCTCGAGAGCTACTCCCCGGGCAACGGCAAACTCGTTGCCTCCGTGAAACAGGCAGAGTGGGACGATTACCAGCACATCATGGAGCTGGCTCAGCAAGCATTTAAGAGCTGGCGGATGATTCCCGCCCCGAAAAGAGGCGAAATTGTGCGGCAGATGGGCGATGAGCTGCGCCGCCACAAAGATGACCTTGGCCGTTTGGTGAGTTACGAGATGGGCAAAATCTATCAGGAAGGGCTTGGCGAAGTTCAGGAAATGATTGACATTGCCGACTTTGCCGTTGGCCAATCGCGACAGCTCTATGGTGCTACGATGCACAGCGAGCGTCCGCGCCACCGAATGTATGATCAATACCATCCGTTGGGCGTGGTTGGCGTTATCACAGCCTTCAACTTTCCGGTGGCTGTCTGGGCCTGGAATACTATGCTGGCGTTGGTTACAGGCAATGTCGTCGTTTGGAAACCTTCGTCGAAGGTGCCTCTTTGCGCCATCGCTGTTCACAACATCATCGCCGGAGTTCTCCAGCGCAATGATGTGTCCGAAGGAGTAGTGAACTTAGTCATAGGCAGCTCAAAACATTTTGGCGATAACCTGTTGGCCGATAAACGCTTACCGCTGATTTCATGCACAGGCAGTGTGGCCGTCTGACGGCGCGTTGCCCGCATTGTCGGCGAACGGCTCGGGCGGACTTTGCTCGAGCTGGGAGGCAACAACGCCATCATTATTTCGGAAAAAGCCAACCTCGATATGGCTTTGATGGCTACCGTTTTCGGCGCAGTCGGAACTGCCGGACAACGTTGCACAACTACCCGCAGGCTGATCATCCACAGTTCGGTCTATGAGGCTTTCAAAGAAAAACTTATCAACGCTTATAAGCAAATCCGCATCGGATGCCCACTCGATCCTGAAACCCTCGTCGGGCCGCTCATTGACCGCGCTGCAGTGGAGGCATTCTTGTTTGCACAAGAACAGCTTGTCAAAGAAGGCGGCACGATTCTTTATGGCGGACAAGTGCTCGAAGGCCCTGCCTATGAGTCGGGTTGTTATGTGATGCCGGTGCTGGCCGAAGCACAAAATCATTTCCATATTGTTCAGGAAGAGACTTTCGCTCCCATCCTTTACCTGATGAAATATGAACATTTAGACGAAGCCATCGAAATGCACAACGCAGTGCCTCAAGGACTTTCGTCGGCCATTTTCAGTAGCGACCTGATGGAGGCCGAGCGTTTTCTGTCGCACGAAGGTTCCGACTGCGGCATTGCCAATGTGAACATAGGCACCTCGGGTGCTGAGATTGGCGGTGCTTTTGGTGGCGAAAAAGACACCGGCGGCGGCCGCGAATCGGGTTCCGATGCCTGGAAAACTTATATGCGTCGTCAGACCAATACCATCAACTTCAGTAGTCAACTTCCATTAGCCCAAGGTATTAAGTTTGAGCTTTAAGACGACTATATGGAAAATAAAATTGGCCATTTGGGATATCCGGATGGCCAATTTTATTATTGCAAAAGCGATTTTATGCCCGTTTGTACACGATGGCAACCACTGTTACATCGTCGCCGCCCATATTGATGCTTAAGCCATAAGGACGGTCGTTGGGCAGTTCAATCTGAGCCTGACCGGCCTTACCGGTAAGCTGCTGCCATATTGTTACCGCCTGATGGACACCGGTGGCGCCTGTAGGATGCCCCCATCCGATCAGTCCGCCTGTGGTATTCACCGGAAACCGGCCATTACGTGCCGTATGGCCTTCCGACACAAAAGCGGCACCTTTTCCGGGAGCAGCAAGACCAAGGGCTTCCATCGTCAGCAGTCCGGCAATCGAAAAACAATCGTGAACTTCGGCCGTTCCTACCTTGTCAATCGTGATATCGGCATTCTCTAAGGCTTTGGCAGCAGCCCGACCCACCGTAGTCATCTCAGTCGGGTTGGGCGGGTCATTAGTGATATTTCGCGTAAGCTGCGCAAAGCCAACAACCTCCACAGCATCCTTTTTGTTGACCCCCAATCGTGCAAGGCCTTCCTCAGAAGCGATGAAGATGGCCGAAGCACCATCGGAGACTTTTGAACAATCCAGTACATTCAGATGGTCAACAAAAAATTTGCCGTTCGGGGCAGCCTTATGGTAAGCCGCTTCGGGATCAGCAGCGGTGTGATGATGTTCTTGAGCCGTTGGGTCGAGGCGTGCGTTCTCGATGGCATTGCGATACCAGCGCCCCATACCTTTGCGGGCATATTCGTAGCCATATTTCTGATAATAAACGCCGGCACGATCAGAAAACTGTCCGGGAAAGAAATAAGCATGACCGCTTTTACGTTTTTTTGCCCAACCGGCAGTAGCCAGAATATCAGCTCCATAGATGGCTTTCACCGTGTTTTGCACTTCTACGCCAAGTGCCATTGCCACTTCTGCTGTTTCAGCCAGCACCGAACGGATGGCCGAGATCAGGGCAAGTCCGCCCGAGCTGCACGCGCCCTCCACACGCATGGAAGGCTTAAATTCAAAAGAAGGATGAATGGTAGCGGCGAAGCCTCCCAGATGACCCTGACGGTTGAACAGTCCGGCCATAAAATTCCCGAAATAAATTTCATCCACTGCATCAGGTTCCGAAACCTGCGACAAGGCAGCCTCGCCGGCCGTTTTGATGTAATATTCGAGACCCGGACGTTCCTTCCGGGGATTAAACTCGTTTCGGCCAGTTCCCATCGAAATAGTGTTGGCACCGGCAGCCATATAGATTTTACGTTTCATAACTGTTTCGTTTTATGCATTATACAAAGTAAGCATTGATTGGCCCGTAGGCATGAAAAAATCCGGTGAGCATCACCGTATTTACATCGGCTTCGCAATAAGCCACGCCATCGGCAAGCAATCGCCGACCAATGGCATCCGAATTTTTCCCGTATTCAACCGCCAATGCAGCTCCATTTGACGCTGAAGCCTTCAGGCTGTTAAACCAATCGGTCAGAAACGCCTCTTTATTTCCCATTTTGACGACAGATTTCCAGGGTTTCCAGCCGGCAGCCATCTCGCCAAGCCAGTCGGAAGCAGCCTTCTCTAAAACGTCAACACTCACATATTCACGTTTTTGCGGATCGAAAACTGCAACAATAGCTCCTTTGTCGTATTTGAGGAATCCGTCTTTTTGCGCTCCGTTAGGCATTTGGCCGCCCTTGACTCCCAGATCCATCATTTGGTCGAGAAGCGGGCTGTGCAGGTTTTCATTTTTCACATAAGGATACATCACCTTCATAATAAACTGAACCACATCAACGCCTACATAATCAATGAGTTGAAAGATTCCCATCGGCCGTAGCAGGTAATCCTGCGTTACTTTGTTGACGATGAAAATAGCCTCGGATAGGGGTCGTGCGGCTGCCAGTTCGAGTGCTTTGCGGATGCCAAAGAGCGCATCGCGCATAAAATGACCGTTGCCGATAAAGCCGGCGACATCGTGGCTGGGTACCACCACCTTTTTGAGGGCTTTTGCATAATCGAGGGCAAACTGTCGGGCTTCGGGCTGGATTTCTGGCGTAACAATCAGCTCTACAAGCTTTTGCACTGCCGGCGGATTGTAAAAATGGAAGCCCAAAACACGGCCTTTCAAGTCAGCACCCTGTTCAATGAGGTGGATCGGTACCGATGAGGTGTTGGTAAAAAACCAGGGTTTGTTGGGGTTGTTGTCGTCAATCTGACGAAACAGTTTGATTTTCAGGTCTTTGTTTTCGCTTACTGCCTCGAAAATCAAATTTGCCCTGTAAGCCGTTTCGATGGCCGTGGTAGGCCGCACAATGCGCATGGCATCATTCACATATTGCCGGATAATTTCGGAATTGTCAATCAGGTCGGCACGGTCGGCATACATCTGCCTGAGCCACACCACCTTTTTCTCGGCAATTTTCAGGATTTGTGCCTGAAGGTAGTCAACAATTCCGGTCAAATTTTCATCGGACAAATCAATGGCATTGAGGACAAAAGTTTTGTTTTTGTTTTCAGGTTTAAGGCTTAAGTCGGTCATTTCCACTGCGGTGAGCAGGAGTATCCCACTTCCCATTTTGCCGGCAGCACCGAGTACGGCCACCTGTTGAAGTCGTTCATCGTAATTCATATGATCTAGAATTGGGTTAATCTTTCCAGTTTGGGGTTTTCTTTTCGAGGAATGCCTTCATCCCCTTTTCGCCTTCAGAGCCGTGGCCAAAGAGTGAGCCAAAGTACTGCGCTTCGAGCAGGCTTCCGCCATCAAGCGATCCGGTCATTCCCTGTCGGGTTACGTATTTGATTTTTCGCACAGCCTGCGGGCCTTTGGAGGCTATGAGGCGGGCAATGCGCATACATTCGTCTATCACCGCTTCGGGCTCAACCACCTTTTGAACCAATCCGATACGCAGGGCATCCGCCGCACCGATTATTTCGGCAGTAGTGAGGAGATAAAGGGCATCGGCAAGGCCAACTAAGCGTGGCAGCCGTTGCGAACCGGCATAGCCGGTGATCAGTCCAAGATTTACTTCCGGCTGTCCAAAACGGGCATTGGATGCAGCAATGCGGAAGTCACAAGCCATCGCCAGTTCTAAACCACCGCCCAGAGCAAAGCCATTGATGGCTGCAATGACCGGAAAAGGCAACGCGGCTAAGTTCTTGAAAGTGTTCTGTCCCAACAACGCAAAAGCCTCGCCTTCGGAAGCGGTTTTCGCTACCATCTCGGCAATATCGGCTCCGGCAACAAAAGCCTTGCCTTCGCCGGTGATAATCATTGCCCGAAGGCTCTCATCGTTCGACACCGATGCTATCAATCGGTCCATCTCGTTGAAAAACAGGGTATTCAGCGCATTCATCGCCTGAGGCCGCGAAATCGTTACAAGGAGAATATCGTCATCGCGCCTCGTTTTCAAAATCGTGAAGTCCATAAGTTTTGCTTTTAATGTTCAAATATATCTATTTCTATTTATATAAGTGTAAAACAAAAAATATTGATGATTTTTTTGATTGCTCGATGGGTTTGGTAAAAATAAAAACGCCGACTCAGTAGGCCGGCGTTTATGATTGAATCAGATTGAAAGATTATTTTTTCGATTTCTTTTCTTTCTTATCCTTTTTGGCACTTTTTTCAGCTTTTTTGGCCATCTTTTCTTCAACGGCAGCCTGTGCGGCGGCTAAGCGTGCGATTGGCACTCGGAACGGTGAGCAGCTCACATAGTTGAGTCCGGCGGTGTGGAAGAATTTTACCGAGTTTGGCTCGCCGCCATGTTCGCCACAAATTCCTAACTTGATATTGGGGCGCGACTTCTGGCCACGTTTCACGGCCATCTTTACCATGCTGCCCACACCTTCCTGATCTAAGATTTCAAATGGGTCGTGTTTCAGGATACCATTCTTTTTATAGATGTCGAGGAATTTTCCGGCGTCGTCACGCGAATAGCCGAAGGTCATCTGGGTGAGGTCGTTGGTGCCGAAGCTGAAAAATTCGGCTGATTCGGCAATTTTGTCGGCGGTGATGCAGGCGCGGGGAATTTCGATCATCGTCCCAACGAGGTAAGCGATGCTGTCGTTGCGTTCGGCAAAGACTTTTTCGATGGTTTTGCGCACCACAGCTTCCTGCATTTTCAACTCGGCCACAGTGCCGATAAGCGGAATCATAATTTCGGGTTTGGCTTCTATTCCTTTGACTTTCAGGTTAAGAGCAGCCTCGATGATGGCTCTTGCCTGCATCTCGGTGATTTCGGGATAGGTGATTCCAAGACGGCAGCCACGGTGACCAAGCATGGGATTAAATTCGTGAAGGTCTTCCACCTTTTGCCTGATCTTTTCGGCGGGCAGCCCCATCACTTTAGCCATTTCCTGCTGACCTTTATCATCATGAGGTACAAACTCGTGCAAAGGCGGGTCGAGCAGTCGTACGGTAACGGGCAGTCCTTGCATGGCCTCGAAGATTCCCTCAAAGTCTTCGCGTTGGATGGGCAACAGTTTGTCCAAAGCGGCGCGGCGTCCGGCCTCATTATC
>JBDHYV010000041.1:0-13378 GCA_039811545.1 Bacteroidales bacterium
CCAACAAACGTAATTGCCGTGTTGCACTTGAAAAAACTTCCTTTACTTTTTCCGAACCTGAGAAAACCTTTAGCAGTTGGATTCGTCAGAAAAGGCGGCATCTCACCACCGGAAAATATTACAAACCCGGCATCAAGTTTCAGCTTTCACTTTTTGCTTTTACACAATTCAGTTTTTACGCCAGCCTTGTCGTGCTGCTAATACTGCGTATTCATCCGGTCTTTCCGGCAGGGCTATTTCTTTTGCATTACACCCAGCAACTCATTCTATTTGGAAAGAGCTGCAAAACACTAAACGAAAAATTTCCATTTTACCTTATTCCGTTCGCTGAAATCTTTTTTATTATTTTTAACCCCACACTTATATTTATCAACAGCTTCTCAAAGCCAGTTAAATGGATGTAAATCTGCATCTTACTGAAAAAGGGAAACGAGACTTCGATCTCATCAGACGTGCATTGCACCATCACGACCAGTCTGCTTATGCCCAGTTGCTTCAGCATTACCGCGAACCGGTCTATTACCTCATGCTCAAGATGACGGGCAATGTTTATGATGCCGAAGATTGCACCATAGAAGCTTTTGGCAAGGCGTTCAAGAAGTTAGATCAGTACGTGCCCGAATTTGGTTTCAGCACCTGGCTTTTTCGCATAGCGACAAACAACTGCATTGATTATCAGCGTAAAAATAAAGTTCAAACGATATCGTTTACTGACAACGAAAGCCGAAATCATCCTGAAATTTTAATAGCCGAAAGCGGTTCAAACCCCGAAACCTCGGTCATCCACTCGCAAAAACTTTTGCTTGTGCGGCAGGTAGTTGAGAAGCTCAAACCCCATTACCGCAGCCTCATCGAAATGCGATATTACGAGGAGATGAGTTATGAGGAGATCGCCGAAAAAATGCACCTCCCTTTAGGCACCGTAAAAGCCCAGCTTTTTAGGGCGAGGGAATTTCTTTTTCAGCTTCTGAAAAGATCGCAGGATAAGATTTAGCCAAAAATTCTGGCTAATACGACGTAGTTTTCGTACCTTTGCGGCTCCAAATTAACCTGACGCATGAGCCAGCAAAACGAGTTTCAACAAGCGATTCTACAGGGCATACCCAATGTTCTGCCCCAGCCAAAGCCGTTTGACCCTGCCGTTAACCACGCCCCTAAACGGAAAGATATTCTTAGCGAAGCTGAGAAAAAATTAGCCATCCGAAACGCTCTCCGGTATTTTCCCGATCGTTTCCACAAGATTTTGGCAAAAGAATTTGCCGATGAGTTACAAAAGTACGGTCGGATTTATATGCACCGCTTCCGCCCCGACTATAAAATATACGCACGCAACATCCACGATTTCCCACATCAGTGGAAACAGGCCGCTGCCATCATGCTCATGCTCAGCAACAACCTTGATGAGGCTGTGGCTCAGCACCCTCACGAACTCATTACCTATGGAGGCAACGGAGCTGTATTCCAAAACTGGGCACAATATCTGCTCACCATGCAGTACCTTGCGCAGATGACTGACGACCAGACGCTTGTGCTCTATTCAGGTCATCCACTTGGGCTTTTCCCATCATCCAAAGAAGCTCCCCGCGTAGTGGTCACCAATGGGATGGTAATTCCCAACTACTCCAAACCCGACGACTGGGAACGGATGAATGCCCTCGGGGTGAGCCAATACGGGCAAATGACGGCCGGTTCATTTATGTATATAGGCCCTCAAGGCATCGTACATGGCACAACCATTACTGTGTTGAACGCTGCCCGTATGAAACAGCATCCGCAACACAAAGCCGGCATCAAACTTTTTGTAACATCGGGGCTTGGCGGCATGAGCGGCGCACAACCCAAAGCCGGAAATATTGCCGGAGTGGTGAGCATCACCGCCGAAATCAACCCAAAAGCCGCTTTCAAACGATTCGACCAGGGCTGGGTGGACGAAGTAACTGACGATATTGATCAAGCAATTGACAACGCCCTCTATTGGCAAACACAAAACAAAGCCCACTCCATAGCCTACCTTGGCAATGTGGTTGATTTGTGGGAACGGCTTGGCGATCGCAACATCATCGTTGATATGGGATCTGACCAGACCTCATTGCACAACCCTTGGGCCGGGGGCTACTATCCGGTTGGAATGTCATACGATGAATCGGTAGCCATGATGGCCGAAAATCCCGGTTTGTTCATAGAAAAAGTCAAGGCCTCACTGCGTCGTCAGGTTAATGCAATCAACCGTTTATGTGCCGAAGGCATGTATTTTTTCGATTATGGAAATGCGTTCCTGCTCGAAAGTAGTCGAGCCGATGCCGACATACTCAAAACTGACGGAACATTCCGGTATCCTTCTTATGTTCAGGACATTATGGGTCCGATGTGTTTTGATTTCGGGTTTGGGCCTTTCCGCTGGGTTTGCACCTCTTCCACCGAATCCGACCTGCAAATAACCGACCAGATAGCGGCCGAAGTGCTTGAGCAAATCTATGAAGTTTCTCCCCAAGAAATCAGGCAACAGATGGCCGACAACATCCATTGGATCAAACAAGCCGGACACAACAAACTCATTGTCGGCTCGCAGGCTCGCATCCTATACGCCGATGCTGAAGGAAGAATAAAAATCGCCCAAGCGTTCAATCAGGCCATTCGGGAAGGCAAAATCTCGGCACCGGTAGTGTTGGGTCGCGACCATCACGATGTTAGCGGAACCGATTCCCCTTTCCGTGAAACATCTAACATCTACGATGGCTCAGCCTTTACTGCCGACATGGCCATCCACAATGTGATCGGGGATTCTTTCCGGGGTGCCACCTGGGTCTCCATCCACAACGGCGGTGGTGTTGGTTGGGGCGAAGTCGTCAATGGAGGCTTTGGCCTACTGCTCGATGGCTCTGATGATGCCGACCGAAAACTGAAAAATATGCTCCATTGGGATGTGAACAATGGTATCGCACGACGAAGCTGGGCACGAAACAGCGAGGCCATATTCGCCATACAACGCGCAATGAAAACCGAGCCCCTGCTGCGCGTAACCCTACCAAATATCGTTGAAAATGACATCATTAACGAATTATTTTTATAGCGAAAACCTTAATCAATGCAACCTTTTCCAGCTTCATGTTGTCATTAATCAACACAAAAAGTTTAGCACGGTTATTGTACATTATTCACTAATATCAAAAATATGAAACAAAGATTACTTTTCATTCTATTGGCTCTGCTTGGCACAAACATGGCCAGCGCACAATCGCTGTCGCTTTTCTATGAAGGCGCACAACTGGCTAATGGTCAGGAAGTTGAGATTGTGAGCGAACTTAGCCAGGATCCCTATTTCGAAATGGTGGCCTATGCTCAGGTAAAAAACAATACCGACCGCGATGTGTCGGTAATGGTTCGCCGTATCACTCACTCTGTTGTAGCAGGAACTGAAAACCAGTTTTGCTGGTCGGCCTGCTATCCGCCTTTCGTTGACGTATCTTCGGTACCGTACAGCATTCTCGCCAACGAAATGACCAGCGAGGGCATTTTCTCCGGACATTATCTTCCACAGATCAAAGTCGGTACATCCGTGCTTGAGTATTCTTTCTTTATTGAAGGTGACCCTAATGACAGCGTATCGTTTGTAGTGAAATTTAAGGTTGATGCTGTTGGTTTGGCTGATAGAAAAGAAAAAGTCTCCATCAGCAACGCCTACCCAAATCCGGCCTCCGGCATGGTGAATTTCGATCTCGACCTTGGCAACAACGAACGTAACGCACGCCTTGTCATTCAGAATCTGCTCGGGCAGCCATTGATCCAGCATATCATCGAGCCCGGCACCAAACACTTCAGCCTCCCCGTTGGTGAGCTCAGAGAAGGCGTATATTTCTACACCTTATTCCTTGATAACAAAAATGTTGTAAGCAAGAAACTCGTTATCAGAAGATAAGCACCTTGCCAATAGGTATTACCAAAAGCCATTCAACGTCTGTTTCTTAACAGACGTTTTTTTTATTCACCTTCTATAAGGTGAACAACGGCAAAAAAACTAACTGTAAAATTATCATACACCAATCAGATCTACAGAGCATTACTAAAGCAACAGCCATAAAAGATTCACTTAGCCCGCTTGATTTTTTTAATTGTTTAGTAAAATATTTTACCTTTGTGATGGGACAATATGTGATATTTTGAAGCACACAAACATATAGCATTGATTATCAATGGTAATTAATTTTATCACATATTGATTTTTGCACAACACAGAACTAAAAATTCATTTATGGGCATTAAACAAAAAACAAGTGATTTACAGCGGCGCATGCGTGATGCACTGATGGGTGGAGGCGAACAAGCTATCGAGAAACAGAAATCCATCGGCAAGCTTACAGCTCGTGAGCGCATCATCACCCTGCTTGATCCGAAGTCATTTCATGAGTATGATCTTTTTGTGGAGCATGCTGCAAAAGATTTCGATATGGACAAGAAGTATCTTCCCGGCGATGGAGTCATTACTGGTACAGGTACAGTGAGTGGCCATCCTGTCTGCATTTATGCACAGGACTTTACGGTAGCCGGTGGCTCGTTAGGCTGGATGCACGCAAAAAAGATTACGAAGATCATGGATCACGCGATGAAGCTCAAAGTTCCTATTATTGGCATCAACGACTCGGGTGGTGCGCGCATACAGGAAGGAGTGAACTCGCTGGCGGGCTATGGTGAGATTCTCTACCGCAACACCCAGGCTTCTGGAGTGATCCCCCAGATTTCGGTTATTCTTGGTCCTTGCGCGGGCGGTGCGGTTTATTCGCCTGCCTTGACAGATTTTGTATTTGTGGTTGAAAACATTTCCAAGATGTTCATCACCGGCCCGGAAGTAATCAAAACGGTGTTAGGCGAAGAGATTTCGATGGAAGAACTCGGCGGAGCCCGTGTCCATTCCGAAATAACAGGCAATGCGCATTTTTATGCAAAAAGCGAGGAAGAGTGTTTCGATCAGATTAAACAATTGGTGAGCTACATTCCGTGGAACAACATGAAAAAAGCCGAACGTTTTCCGAAGAAAGCACCAAAAACACGCGAATATAAGATTGACAACATCCTTCCGCCCGACCCACGTCTGCCTTACGACGTGCGTCATATTATCAAAGCCATCTCCGACAATTCGGACTTCCTCGAAGTTCAGGAGCTTTTTGCCTCCAATATTGTCGTTGGCTTCGGTCGCATAAACGGCGACACGGTTGGGTTTGTGGCCAACCAGCCCATGGTATTGGCTGGTGTTCTGGATGTTGATTCATCGGATAAAGCAGCTCGTTTCATCCGCTACTGCGATGCCTTCAACATTCCATTGGTTACATTAGTTGACCTTCCGGGCTATCTTCCTGGTATTGACCAAGAACATGCCGGCGTTATTCGTCATGGAGCAAAGGTGCTATATGCCTATTCTGAAGCTACTGTTCCCAAGATTACTGTCATCATGCGAAAAGCTTATGGTGGCGGATATATTGCCATGTGTTCGCACCATCTCAGAGCCGACTTTGTGTTTGCTTGGCCAACGGCTGAAATTGCCGTGATGGGTCCCGAAGGAGCGGCAAACATTATCTTTAGAAAAGAGATTATGAGTGCCGAAAATCCGGAAGAGATGCGAAAACAGAAGGTTGAGGAGTATAAAAATAAATTTGCTAATCCATTTGTGGCTGCTGCATACGGATATGTTGACGGCGTGATTGAACCCTCCGAAACGCGTAGAATGCTGATGCACTCACTCGAAATATCGAAAGATAAAATGGTGGAAGTGCCGATGAAAAAACATGGTATCCCACCCTTCTAAACGATTGCTTCACCGTAATGCGTTGTTAATTTTCAGAGTTTAAACTAGAAAAACATCTTTTAATGTCGAAAAACAGACCCTCAAAAAAAGAAAAAGTTGAAAACGAAGAACCCGATTTTGAGAAGTTGGTGATTGACGATTTTGAGTATCAAACACTTTTCACAAAGAAATATATCGGAAACAGGGCCTACAAATCAGCCGATCCTCGCCTTTTGACAGCCTTTATCCCCGGTCTTGTCACCGACATTTTAGTGCAGCCCGGTCAAGAGGTTAAGAAAGGCGAACTGATGGCCGTGCTTGAAGCCATGAAGATGCTTAATGAGATTTGTGCACCTTTTGATGCCAAGGTGAAAGCTGTACACGCCGAGAAAGGTGAAAAAGTAATTAAAAACCAGTTGATTATCGAGCTAGAGTAGTCAATTCGTTGTTAGCTTCGATAAAATTCAGGATTTCATCGCGGCCACGACCCGTCTCTGATGAACTTAGAATAATTTCAGGAAGCTCCTCCCATTGCTGGAGGAGTTTCTTTTTGTAGGCCGCAATCAATTGTTCAAGTTTTGTGTGCCCAAGTTTGTCGGTTTTTGTAAAGACAATGACAAAAGGCAGCTCCATGATGGCCATCCACTCCATCATTTGCAGGTCGGAAGCCTGTGCTTCGATACGTGAATCTACCAAAATAAAGGTACTGATTAAATTCTGACGATTGTGTAGGTATTGCTCCATCAGTTTCAGCCAGATCTCACGCGCTTCTTTCGAGCGTCGTGCATAGCCATAGCCGGGCAAGTCAACAAGATACCATGAGTTGTTAATTATGAAATGGTTGATAGTGATGGTTTTGCCAGGTTTTCCTGAAGTTTTGGCCAGCCCTTTTCGGTTGCAGAGCATATTTATCAACGATGACTTCCCAACGTTTGAGCGCCCGATGAAAGCGTATTCGGGCATTGTCGGCGAAGGCAGCTTATCAAACTTAGAGCTGCTGATAACGAAATCGGCCGTTTGTATGATCATAAAAGATGTTTTGGTGTCTCACCCTTTTTGTAACTGTTAATATAGCGGTCTCTTTTGGCATCGAACAGGTCGGCAATTGTAATCATGATGCCTGTTTCTTCAACGTCGCCAAATGAAGGATTGAGAGCTGTCCCGAAAGTGCGCATGGTGGAAGAGAGGTTCATATAAGCATTGAAAAGTGGCGGAATAGTTTCGTTACGCGACCTAACATATTGCACTAAGTGTTTGTAATCAGCCTCATACGCATCGCCTTTGAAATGGAGGCTCAACTCCTTTTCATTGGTTTTATAGTGGAGCGGAACATGAGGCCGGAGCAATTGGGCATTATCAGGAAAATAGAGGTTGAAAAAATAAAGGATAAGGTCGCGGGCAAGGGGTTCAAATTGGCTATACATGGTAACTTTACCAAAAAAGTATTTTGCCTGAGGGTATTCCACAGCAATCCCACCAAGGCCATCCCACAGATTATCAAGAGAATACATTCCCTTTCGAATATTTTTTGTGGGCTGATAATCGGGTTGCACAAACGATCGTCCCAGCTCGATGGTAAAGGGGAGAAATTCATTGACAAATTTCTCGCTATAGTGAAAAAGCTTTGCTGTTGGGGTGTGAACCTGAAAATTCTCGTCCACTTTCAGGATACTGCAATCCACAAAGCGATAACCTCCCACTATTTCCTCTAATTCGGGATTCCATACAATCAATTGATGGAAGCCGTCCACGCCGAAGTCATAACCATCCACATCAATGGCTTTTCCTGTACCGCCTCCTGCTTCGCGAAACGAAATTTCTCTAAGTCTCCCCACTTCGTCCATCAAATTTGGAGCTTCGTCGCCCTTGAAAACATATAGCTCTTTGTTGCCGAACGCCGTATTGCGTAAAAAACGTTCGCGTGTTAGTTCGCTCTTGAGCAGATTGCGGTCAACCGCTTCTATCAACTTTTCCATTGAGTTTATTTTTGCTTTTATTTGAGTAGTTGGAAATAATCGAGCTGCGGACTGAACACAGCATCAGGATTTTGCCCTAGAAAGTAAGAAAATCCTCGTAATTTTTCGGCCCATTGCAAATCGTTGAAACGCTTATCAAAAACAGTATATGGAATAGGCTTTCCAAAAGTGATGGTGATGCTTTTCCCCTGCTGTTTGAATAGCTCGTCGGGCAGATACAGCATTTCGATATTAGCCTTGATCCCGAGAGCTTTACGACAGTTGGAAAGGTTATAGAAAAAGGCCGAATTCTGGCCGTTGATGTGTGTTGGGACAATATCGCGCTTGAATGTCCTGGCTTTCGAAAGAAAGGTTTTTTTCCAATCCAAATCGCGAATAATACCTTTGCGCTTGCGCGAGACAAGACCAAAAGGGAAATAACACACCACAGCATCGCTTTCAAAAGTTTGGTTGAGAATGCGGATATTATCGGCATTGCTGCCGTGTTTGTTGATTGGCACAAAAAGGGGTTGCAGATTGGTGAGATAGAGCAAGATATCGTTTACTGGAAATTGTATCTCGCGCTTCACTTTCCCAATGACATGCATTAGCACGATGCCATCCAGACCGCCAAGAGGATGGTTGCTGGCCACTACAATACGTTGTGAAGTTAAAATGTTTCCAATTCCAACCACCTCAATATCAGGCCGAAACTCGTCAATGATGGCTTGCACAAACTCAAGCCCCATCTTCTCCCCTTCGCGGCGCATAAACACATTAATCTCGTCTTGATGGATAGTACGTTTCAGATAACGGAGAAGAAAGCCCGGCAAAACTTTTAGTAATGCCGGATTCTTTCCGGCAATGACTTTTTCGATATCTACTGCCCTTTTTTCAGACACGTCTTCCACCTTCGCTGACATAGCTCCACAAATTATTGGACACAAATGTAACCAAATTCCATTACAGCCTGAAAAAGCTTTTTTTCATAAGTCATAATAAACGAAAAAGGAAAATATTTTTCTTAAATATTGCGGTTAGACTTTTAAAAAATCCCTCTGTGCGCGTTGTGGTTGAAGAACAATGGTTTAGGATTAACCACAAAAAACACAAAGCATGCCCAAATGGCACAAAGCATATACAGGAATAACATTGAAGCCGAAATGAGCCATTTCTTTCTCTTATAAGTTGTTGATAACTTTTTTCCGTTATTAACACATTGTATATATGCTACTTAGCTTAATTACCAACATTTAATTTCTTAAAAACGTAACCATAATAAGTAAAAAGTGGTAAAAAGTGGTGATTTGTGGTAATAAATGCAGTATTTTTACAACCTAAAAGAGATTTTTTTGAACTATCCGATTGGAGAATATCAGTGTAAGCTCGACGTCAAAGGCCGTTTGATGATTTCAGCAGATTTTCAGGAGCAGCTTGGAGATCAGTTGAATCAAGGTTTTGTTATCAGGCCAGGTCTTTTCAGCAAGTGCATAGAGCTTTACACGATGAACGACTGGATGGCGACCCAGCAGAAGCTCAAAGGTCTCAGCCAGTTTGTGAAGGCCAATGTTGACATTATGCGCAAATACAATGCCGGCGCACGGATGGTAAAGCTCGATGCCAGTGGTCGTCTTCAGGTGCCCAAACATTTCGTTGACGAGATTGGGTTGAAAAAGGATGTTGTTATCAACTCATTGCCAGGCTATATGGAGATATGGGACAAAGAGGCCTATCGCAACGAGCTTAACCAACTGGATCAGGAGAGTCTCGAAAAAATGCTTGAAGAAAAACTTGGTGGAAACAATCTTTAACACTGCGCTACCCTATGTACCACAATCCGGTTCTTTTGCACGAAAGTGTCGAAGGCTTGAACCTTCGTAAGGGCGGCATCTATGTTGACGTAACATTTGGTGGCGGTGGACATTCGCGCGAGATTTTGACCCGGTTAGAAGGCGGGCAATTGATTGCATTTGATCAGGATCAGGACGCGGCTGCCAATGCGCCCGCTGATGAACGCTTTCGTTTGATTCCTCACAATTTTAAATATTTAAAAAACTTTCTTCAGTTGATAAACTGTCAAGCTGTTGATGGCATTCTTGCTGATCTTGGTGTGTCGTCGCACCAGTTTGACGAGCCCTCACGCGGATTTTCGACCCGTTTCGATAGCGGCTTAGATATGCGTATGGACAAAAACAATCCGGTAACGGCTGCCGAGATACTGCAGACCTATCCTGTGGAGGCATTGAGTCGTCTTTTTTTGGTGTATGGCGAGCTTTCACAAGCTAGGCGTATGGCTCAGGCCATCGCCGAGGCGCGGACGGCCTGTCCTGTTGATACCACGGCACGGTTAAAAGAAGTTGTAGGCCGATTTCTTCCTTATGGAAAAGAAAACAAGGCCCTTGCGCAACTATTTCAGGCACTGCGCATTGAGGTGAATCAGGAGATGGAAGCCCTTGAAGCCATGCTAATTCAAAGCATGCAGGTGTTGCGGCCGGGCGGAAGATTAGTAGTGATTTCATATCATTCGCTCGAAGACCGTATGGTAAAAAACTTTATGAAATCGGGCAACTTCACAGGCGAGGCCGAGAAAGACTTTTTTGGCAACAATCTTTCGCCTTTCGTTACTATCAGCCGCAAGCCCATCACGGCCGGTGAAGTCGAGATTCAGACCAACAGCCGTGCACGAAGTGCACGATTGCGTATTGCCGAAAAACGATGAACATGAGTAGCACAGAGCCAAGACAACAGCAGCCCGAGAGGTCACAAACTACCAAAAAAAGAGAGAAGAAAGCCTCTTTTTTCCTTCGCGTATTTCACGATGTGCTGGGAGGCGAGTTTCTGGCCCACAAATGGAGCTACCGGCAGATGCCGTTTTTGCTGTTTATTGCCGGGCTCAGTTTCATCTATATCGCCAACATCTATTATTCTGAAACAACTGTCCGGCAAATTGACAAAACATTTCGCGAAATCAAAGAGCTACAGTTTGAATACACCTATGTCAAGTCGGCCGTTCTTTTCGAGAGCAAACAAACTGAGCTGGCACGTAAACTGCAGACCCGCGGCCTGAAGGAATCGGTTGATCCGGTTATAAAAATCGTCACGCCTCAAACCGCAAAGCCATGATTCAACCAAAACGTGAAATTCTGTGGCGGGTTTATATCGTCTATATCATCTGCCTGATTGTGGCGATGATTATTTTTGGGAATATCATCCAACTCCAGACAAAATACAAGGATGAGCTTCTTGAGATTGCTAAAAAACAAGAAGTCAAAGCCTTCGACATTCCGGCGATGCGAGGCAATATCATTTCAGACGATGGTTCGATGCTGGCCACAACGGTACCTGTTTTTGAGGTGAGGATGGATGTAGCTTCGGAACATATTGACGATGCGACATTTAACTCCAAAGTTGATTCGCTGGCCGAGGGGCTTTCACGCATTATCGGCACGAAAACCAAGCGGGAGTATCAGCAAGATCTGCGTCGCGAAAGGCAGGAAGGAAACCGATACTGGCTTATTAAAAACCAAGCCACCTACGCTGAAGTGAAGGCATTAAAAAAACTCCCCATCTTCAATCGCGGAAAATACAAAGGCGGGCTCATCCTGAATCCTGGAAGCAAGCGCGAGAAGCCATTCAAAGACCTAGCTAACCGAACAATAGGATATGAAAACAGCCGCGAAAATCTTTTTGTCGGCATTGAAGGGGCTTACAACGACATCCTGAAAGGCATCAATGGAAGACAAGTAAAACGAAGGATTAATCATGGCGACTGGATTCCTCTGCTCGACGAAGAGACCATAGAACCTGTCAATGGAAACGATATAATAAGCACTATTGATGTAAACATTCAGGACGTTGCACAAAATGCCTTGCGCAAAAACCTGATCGAAAACGAAGCTGAACAGGGCTGTGCAATCCTGATGGAAGTTGCTACCGGACAGATTGTGGCGATAAGCAACCTTTCGTTCGACAAGAAAACCAATACCTACAACGAAACCTACAACTATTCCATTGCCGAGAGTGTGGAACCCGGCTCCACGTTCAAGCTTGCTTCGATATTGGTTTTATTAGACGACAAAAAGATCAGGCCGCGCGACAGCATGAACATTGGCAATGGTCAGATGAATTACTACACGCGTACGATGAAGGATGTTCATCCCATTCGCAACGGGCGCATCACGGTGAGGGAAGCGTTCGAAAAATCGTCGAATGTGGCTATCTCAAAACTAGTATGGAATGCCTACAAAGACCGGCCTGCACAGTTTGTTGATGCCCTATACCGTATGGGTCTGAACCAACCTCTTGGGATTGACATTCCGGGCGAGCGCAAGCCCCGCATCAAACATCCGAGCGACAAACAACACTGGTCTGGAGTTACTCTTCCTTGGATGTCAATAGGTTACGAGATAACCATTACTCCACTCCAGATGTTGACACTTTACAACGCCGTAGCTAATGGCGGTAAAATGGTAAAACCACAGTTTGTCAAAGAAATTCGTAATGGCAATCTCGTTGTTCATCGGTTTGAGCCCATCGTCCTGAACGAAGCCATCGCCAGCAAGGCGGCCATTGACTCGGCACGAAAACTTTTAGAAGGTGTAGTGGAGCGCGGTACTGCCAAAGCACTGAGCAACAGTCCGTTTAAGATTGCAGGAAAGACAGGAACCGCTCAGATTTCTTCGGGAAAACAAGGATACAACAAAAGCAATTACAGGGCATCTTTTGCCGGATATTTTCCTGCCGGCAATCCAAAATACAGCTGCATTGTAATGGTGAGCAACCCCTCGGCAGGCAAGATTTATGGCGGTGCAGTAGCAGCACCTGTTTTTAAAGAAATAGCCGATAAGGTTTATGCTACCCGCCCGGGTATTCACGATGGTTCGGAAAAGGAAAAGCACGACACACTTACGGTACCGGCTATTCCGGGCAAATGTTTTTCGGGCGATGCTTATCAACTTTACGGATTTCTGGGAGTCAACACCAATCCTAACATGAAGCACATCCCATGGATTGAAACTCAGGCTCAGAAATACTCAATCTTGGTCAAGCCGGCTGATGTTCAGCAGGGCATCGTACCAGATATGTCGGGGATGAATGTCAGGGATGCGGTGTATATTCTCGAGAATATGGGCTTCAAAGCCGTTGTCAACGGAAAAGGCCGCGTGATTTCACAATCGGTTGAGCCAGGTTCTCAAGGCATTCAGGGCCAGACTGTTGAACTAACACTGATGATGTGATGAAAGTATTTTTAAACGATATTTTACAAGATGCTGCCGTGAAGCAGGTGGTTGGCACAACCGTCTTACCGGTTGATAGATTGGTTTTTGATTCACGCTCCATCCGTCAGGGCGATGTGTTTTTTGCAGTTCGAGGCACCATTACCGATGGGCACGACTTCATTTCCGATGCGCTTTCTATGGGAGCCATTGCTGTTGTTTGCGAGAAACTTCCCGAAACAGTCGCAACTTCGTGCACATGGGTTGTGGTTGAGAACAGTGCTTACAGTCTGGCTAAAGCAGCTTCAGCCTTTTACGGACACCCGTCAAAAAAGTTAGTGTTGACAGGGGTTACCGGCACAAACGGAAAAACCACCATCGCCACACTACTGCATCAGCTTTTCAGCCAGGCAGGCTATCCGAGTGGGTTA